>VCMI01000114.1 GCA_006222135.1 Thiomicrorhabdus sp.
TGGTAGGAATGACCGTTGGCAAACAAAGSATTWYCYWSTACARATCACWTAGAGCCAATTATTTTGGGAAACACGTGGATGAATTGCTGTATTTAAAGAAAAGAGGGTATTTGCATACCCCTCTATTACCCATATTTGAGTTTGTGCTCACCGTAACACCGCTTGATAACACAATGTTAACGACCATTCTTGATAACGCTGTTAAGTTTCAGGCGTTGGTTCTGGTTCTGGTTGTAAAAGCTGCTGAAATTTCGGATTGTCTAGCAACGAGATGAATACAGGATCTTTCATCACTTCTTCTGCCATACCTTCCACATCACTAAGGGCTTTCTCGAGATTGAAAAGCGCTTCAGTTGGTAGGTTTAGTAACGCATAGGCACCGGCCATCTGATAGAAAGCATGCTTGTTTTCAGGCTCAAGGAGGAGTGCTTGATTACACAAGTTAATCGCCCATTGCGGTTCATCCATTTCCAAGGCCACATCCGCTTTATAGGTCAGCGCTTCGGCATTTCTTGGATCCATCTCTAAAATTTGATCATAGATGTTGAGACGGTTACTAAGGATTTGTTCCTGAGCTGCTTTTAACCATAGGCTATGTATGTCTTGATTCTCTGAGATACGCTTTTGCGCACTGTTGATACCTTTGGTTTTTCGATTCAACTCTTCTTCAAGTTTTTCGAGTCGCTTTTCGTATTGCGAGATGACCTTGTTGACTTTATTATCAGCCAGGTTAAGTACTTTATCTTTGATTTCGCGGATGGAGTTCCAACCGACTAAAAGTAACATCGAACTGATTCCGGCAATCAAATAGAAGAAATAGGTGACTGTATCAGTCGCATAACCTACGGCACGTGTCGTTGCCGTGAGTTCGCGATTGACCACTTCTTTGGTCACATCAATATGCAAGGCGTTCATATCCACGCGTAGCTGTTTAAGTTCATCCATAACATAACGCTCTATAAAAGGGTTATACATAGGTTCCGTTAAATCCTCTACGTCTTGTGTTTCCTTGTCATGCGCCTGTACTTGTACTTGTACCGCATAACTGATTTGTGGCAGTAGGCCAAGAATCATAAAAAGGATTAATGTTCGCATATTGCCTTCCCGTGGTCATGTATTTCTATCAAATTCATATGCAGGGCTTTAATGGTTTTTTCATAATCTCTTTCATTGACAAAAAATTGCATTTCCACCTGGCGGATATTTTGATGCATGGCTTCAATATTGATGTCATTGTTATACAGCGTTTGCACGGTTTTCGCCAATAAACCTTTAATACGCATGTCACTACCCATCACTGAAACCAGAGAGACTCTACTAGTGTTGAGAGTTGCAGTCGGTAGTTGCTCGCGCAATTGTGTGGCAAGACGTTTAGCTTTTTTGAGTGAGGTATTCAAGAAAACGGTGATGGTATTGGCGTTAAAGTCTTTAGTGATTACCTGACACTGCAAACGTGCGGACATATCAATCAGAACTTTTTCATAACGGCCTTGCTGGCCCATCATCTCTTGGTCAAAAAGTTCCAACGCAATCAAACGTTGCATGCCGGCGATGATTTCCACTTGCGGGGATTCACTGATGTAGTCATCGGTGATCAGCGTGCCATGATGCTCTGGTTCAAAGGCATTTTTGATACGCAGTGCGATTTTAGCCTGACGCAATCCTTTTGCAGCATGAGGATGAATCGCTTCCATACCGAGGTTTGCCAGCTGATCGGCAATGTCGTAGTTGGTCTTACCGATTGGAATCGCCTGCGTTTCACCGACCAATCTAGGGTCTGCGCTACTGAGATGATATTCTTTATGGATGACCGCTTCGGTCGCATTACAAAGCACGGCAATTCGACTGAAGACCATTTCACTGTATCCACGGTCAAAAGTGTCCATCAGGTTTTCACTGCAGTGTGCATAACCAGTGACGATTGCTAACTCTTTAGTAAAGTCGATGTTTTTCATGCTCTCTGTAATGACTTCGTCCAAGGGAAGCTTTGAATCGCTCTGCCACCCCGTCAAATCTACAAAGCGGGTGTTAACCCCTTCATTTTTCAGTAGTTGGCTTAAGTTCCAGGCGCTGTGTGCTTCACCAATGCTGGCCAGTAGCTCACGTACGGTAAGCAAATGTTCATCTAGTGAAAAATGGCCATGACTACAAAGGTCTTGTAGGTGATTTAACAGCTCTTTGGTTTTGACGATGCGGTCATGGATGAAGGTATTAGCTTCTTCCAACTGCTCTGGATTCGTAAACAGGGTCTCGTTGATTTTATTGAGCTTTTGACCCAATTGTTGAAAGGCGATAAACCAATCACTTTTACTGTCATTGTGGGCAAAAAGTCCAAACACGCCAGGCTGGCCAGTTTTCTTATGCTCTAACAGGTCATCGGTGATGCCGCCATAAGCAGACACCACCAAAACGCGGTTGTATGGGTTGTTTGAATAGAGAACGATATTGTCTCTGACAACGGGGTAGTCACTCATTGAAGTGCCACCGATTTTTTCGATACTTAATGTTCTTGGGTGTGTATTTAACATGTTAGTCTGGGTATTCATCTCTGTTGTTTAGCGTTTAAAATGACCAGCGTTGGTCATTTTAAACGCAAATAATCGGGATTAGTCTGTTTCAGGTAACAGGTACGAACCATCTTTATCATGGGTTTCACGACCAGTAACTGGCGGATTAAAGACGCAGACCATTCTCATGTTAACGCCTTTGTTAGCGCGCAAAACATGCTGGTCGTTGTTATTCAACGCATAGACTGTACCTTCACGGATAGGGTGTACCTTGCCGTCTTTCTCTTCGACGATTTCGCCTTCGCCCTCAATGCAATATACCGCTTCAAGGTGGTTTTTATACCAAAGGTGAAGGTCTTCACCTGCTTTAATGATTGTGTCGTGCAGTGAAAAGCCCATATTATCTTTGGCCAGCAATAAACGACGACTTGTCCATTGCTCGGAATCTACATCGTCATCTGTGCCGATTACATCATCATAGAGGTTTTTAACAATCATTTAGCTTCCCCTTTAGGAGTATATGTTTTTAGTACTTTTTCGATGGCATTTTCTAAAATATCAAAGCCTTCGTTAATCAACTCTTGGGTAATCACCAGCGGCCCCAAGAATTTAATAAGATCGCTTTCAGCACCAGCCGTTTCGATGATCAAACCATCCTGGAATGCTTGCGAACAGATGTCGGAGGTGATGCTCGGATCTTTAAATTGAGCACCCCAGATCATGCCAAGACCACGTACTTCACTAATGATTTCTGGGAAGCGTGTCGCTAACTTTCGCATGCGTTGTTCAACAAGTTTCGCTTTTACTTTGACTTCTTTAGAAAAGCTGTCGTTTGACCAATAAGTGTCAAGAGCGACGGTAGAGGCCACAAATGCCAGGTTATTACCACGGAACGTTCCTGAGTGTTCACCAGGTGTCCAGATATCGAGTTCAGGTTTAAACAGTACCAATGCCATAGGATGGCCAGCACCGATTGATTTCGATAAGGTAACGATATCAGGCTTGATGCCTGCTCTTTCAAAACTAAAGAAGTCTCCTGAACGTCCATTACCCACTTGAATGTCATCAACAATCATTAAGATGTCAAAGTCATCACAGATTTGGCGTAAGTCTTTCAGCCATTCATCACCGGCAACATTAATGCCACCTTCGGCCTGAACCGTTTCTAAAACAATCGCTGCAGGCAATTCTGTACCACTAGAGTCATCTTCTAGAATCTTACGCAAATAAGCTATAGTGTCGACTTTGTCGCCTAAATAGTTATGAAAAGGAATTTGAGTGGTGTAGCCCGGAACACCATAACTTTCATCATGATAATACTTGTTACCGGTAATACTCAAAGAGCCCATCGACATGCCGTGAAAGCCATTTGTAAATGACATGATCTGCTTACGACCTTTGACTTTACGGGCAATTTTAAGCGCGGCTTCAATCGCACCGGTACCAGTTGGTCCAACAAATTGCAGTTTGTAATCCAAGTCACGTGGCTTAAGGATATTGTTCACGAAACTTTCCATGAACTCACGTTTGGCAACGGTTGCCATATCTAGTGCATGACCAATACCATCATCTTGTAGGTAGCTAATGACAGCGTCATTAATCTTTGGGTTGTTGTGACCGTAGTTTAAAGCGCCTGCTCCGGCAAAAAAATCAATATAACGTTTACCGGAAACGTCCCAGATCTCCGCCATTTTAGACTTAGCGAAAACGGTTGGGAATGCACGGATATAGCCACGTACTTCTGATTCATAATTGTTAAAAACTTCAAATGTCATTTGGTGTTCCTTTATAAGGTTTTCTGTTTAGAAAGATAAGGGATTAATTTTTGGTTGTCCGCAGTTTTGAGAGTGTAGAGGTCTTCGGCTTCATGATTCCCTTCACCAAAATGCTCTTCGTAAATGAAAGGTGCGGTTTTCAATAAAAGTCCGTGCGTTTTCGCAAACGAGTTAAATAGACTTTGTGATGCTTTGTTAGACGGGCTGATTGTGCAGGTTAATTCCGTGATGGCTGAATCAACAGGCTGGTTTTTCAACAGCTCGGTTAACATTCTCTTCGCTAGGCCGAGGCCACGGTGACTTTCGGCGACAACAACCTGCCACACGAACAGTGCTTGAGGCTTGTCAGGCTGAAGGTAAGCGGACAAGAAACTAATAATCTGTCCATTCTGTTCAGCGACGACACAGGTATCTGCAAAGTGCGAGGCCTGTAAAAAATACAAGTAGCTCGAATTCAAATCCAAAGGAGGAGATGATTTAATCAACTGATAAATGGCATAGCCATCGGTCAGGATTGGTTTGCGAAAGCTAAGGTCGCTAGGGTTATTAGAGTCGTTATGCGTGTTTTCGATAATGTTCTCCGTCAATATACAATGCTTTTAAAGTTGATAATTAAAATTAAACAATCGTAGTAAGAACGACTGAGTATAGAGGGGAATGGGTACTTTTAATTATAATGGGCGCTTTGGGTTATGGCAAGCGGTAATCTATGTCAACTCAGGTTTATGTGATGTCTCGATAGGTGCCGTATATTTGATTCCTCAGGAGTGTTCCTTTGGATTAGGCCTGACCACAATTGGTCTAGATAAAGATGGGCGTCTAAACGCGATAGAGAGTGTATTAAATCCAGCTGAAAAAAGATAAACGAACCTGTGTGGTTTCTAGAATTGCGATTATYRTRWCAAAAAATATTATTTATCAATGCGCGGTTTCAAGTAATAAGTGCAATTTAATCATGCTGCAAGTAAATCAACTTGCAGCCCCTTAAATAATTCATTAGGCGTTTTACCACCACGACTACTTCTTGGACGGTTGTTTAGCCGATCCATCACATATTGAGCTTGTTCCATTGTCACATCTCTCAAGTCCATGCCTTTAGTCGTCGTGT
>VCMI01000115.1 GCA_006222135.1 Thiomicrorhabdus sp.
ACACGACGACTAGCCTTGTGGCTCCCTTTTTTGTGGGCGTCTTTAAATCGCTGTTGATTCTGATTGTTGTTTCAATCAAAGAGTCTTTCTAAAAGTGACCATGCCTGGTCAGCCTGATTGGGTTGTTATTTACGAAGCCTATAGAGTCGTTAAAGTGTGAATTTAACAACTCTGTCATCTTATTATTGTTCGTTATTTTAAAAGTTCCAACTTTATCTTGATGACCACTTTTTAATTTTTTCTGGTCGGTTATTTGTCATTAAAGTCGGCATGTGCGCATCTTCCGGATAAAGCATGATAAAGGTCCCAGGAAAGATATTCACTTGCATTGGACGATGCGAGTTAGGATTGTAAAAGACAACGTCTTTTTGAGCATCATAGGGCGTTTCAATCTCCAACCCCTTCGTTGGTGCGCATTCAAATCGTTCGGCACCCACTAGTACGGCCTGAATGTCGACATACTTTTCGTGAGACTCAAGGATGGCTGTCTCTGGAGACTGAGTTTCATAGCTCATGATCATGGCAAAGATGTCATCACCTTGTATGGTGTATTTCTTCTCTTCTGATTCCGGCGTTAAGGTGGCCAAAAATTCGAAGGCCTTTTGCCATGCTGAGCCAAGAGGGTAAAACGGCCAGTTTTTTAATTTATCGATAATCATCGTCTATATCCATTTAGATTCTGTTGAAAACATGTGTATTAAACCCATAATTAAAAAGTATTACCATAGATAAAGCGACTCATTCCGAATTATTTAGGGTTTAAATTTTGATAAATGGTCCCTAGAATGACCTGATATAAATATTGTTGTTAACTGTTTAGGATTATATTTATTCGTAAAAAAGTAAGTAAGACGGTTATATAATTAACTCTATTGCATGGGTAAGTGTATTAAGTATATGTTATTAAATATTTTTATTGCCATTAGTTTTATTAGTTCACAGGTATTAGTTTTTACAGTCAGTGAGTAAGATTTTGTACTGTATAGTCAGTAATCACACGATTAACTAAATTTAAACTCGGAAAATCTTATGGAATCATTGAAAAATCTATTTATTATCCTTTTGGCTGCAATGCCAATGAGTATCGCTTTTGCACAGTCGCAAGGCGATGTTGAACATTTACGTATTCTTGACGAAAATGATAAAACGATGGCCGTTATAGTCGGCAGTGGTGACAACGCGGTGACGATTCAACGTGTGATGACGAAGTGCGCTAAAAATAAAGGTTGGTTGCAACCCCTTATCCCTGCAAAAGGCATTCATCCTGTCACTGAGTTAGAAATTTTAGCGAGCATGAATGACAAAGACGCTTTGTTGATTGATATGCGAGTCATGGACAACTTTGTCGAAGGAACCATTCCAACGGCAATCAATGTTCCTTACACGGAAATGTCACTACGTCTAAACGAGTTTGGTTGTGATAAAGTTGATGGAAAATGGAGTTGTGGTAACGCGAAGAAAATTTACGGATTCTGTAATGGTCCTGTCTGCCCACAGTCACCAATAGCGATGAAAGCGATGATTCGTGAAGGGTTTCCAGCGGATAAAATCTACTATTACCGTGGTGGTATGTTGGATTGGACAGCGCTTGGTTTCACAACAGTTGAAGGGCAGTTTTAATCTGTTCTAAGTTATTCTTTCAGTTAGATTGATATCAAGGCCGTTTAGAGACGGCCTTTTTTATGCGTCAATACTTTTACCAGACCTGGTATAAACACCTCGGTGAGCAATAAAGGCACCGATTTTTGGGTGAAAATAGAATGCCCAGCATAGTCTTGTTTTTGTTCTGTTGTAACTTGTTCCACGGGCTTTCAGGCATCAGATTCGGAATGACCGTTCTGGGGTAGACCCAGTTTTGTTCCGCGATAACCCATCAAATGCCCAGCAAGACTAGAATAACTACTGATGGAGAGTACGGCTATTAAAAAGTGTCTTTTTGACCAGATTGATTGTGTGCCTTTTTATGAGTTCTTTTACGTTCCCGTTTTTGGGTTTGTTGAGCATTTTCACCTGAGCCAGAAAGGCTCTGCTTAGCTGTCTCAGAGTAAAGCGCTGGGGTTTGAACTCTCGGCGGAGAGTCAGGTCCCATTTCTTCTGCCTGAACACTCAAAGTACTGAGTCCAATCAATCCAATCAAACCTAGCTGACAATAGATGTTGAATGTTTTTTTAATTTTTAGCATGCGATTTACCTTATGTTAATTTACCAAAATAGACGATCATGTTTCAAAGTGACCGTCTTATTTTGCGTGACAAAGTTTTTATAAAGAGAGTGAAAAAGACATTAAATGAAGGCTGAATAAGTAATCAGTCTACTGGTTACCTTTTGGTACTCTTGGAAAGTCAGGGCGACAAAACGCAGTCCCTAGAACACAACAACCTGAACTAACACCTTGCTTTACTAAAGCATCGTTAAATGCCCAATAGTGGTTATAACTACCAGAACGTAAGTTTTCAAATGCGCTGACTAATGCATAGACATCTTCAGTGCCAGCTTCAGGGTCAGCGCTAGCGGTAACGATACTTGCGGTCAGGTCTTCAACATCAACTACCTCAACCATACAAGCGGTCTCTAAAGCACTTTGTGCTAAAGAGTCACCAGAAATACCGTAATTCCATAGGGTGTTATATAGGGTTTGAACGTCATCTAAAGGGAATACGCCAGCGGCGATTCCTTCAAGTGCTGCACCGTCGTAACCTACCTCTACTGCACCAGTGGAAACATTCACGCCCAAGTTGTAGGTTTCAAGCAAACCGCGCATGATTTCTTGGTGTTGGCTTTCTGACTTGGTGGCCACATTATAAAAGGCTTTAATCTCTATACCCTGCAACAATAATTGGTCGTTAAGTGCTAAATAAAGGTCTTTCGCCATTTTTCTTCGTTCCAAGAAAAGGCTAATAGCGATTCTTGTTCGGTGGTGAGTGGAACATCTGCAAAACTTTCTTGAGTAATTGTCAGTGAGCTAGTGGAACTGTTTAATTCTTCTGCCTGTAAATCAGTTAATGGGGTGATGTCACCGGCAAGGTCTAAGTCATCGACTAAAACCGACTCTAGCTCGGCAGCCGTGAGCGGGCTAATAACATATTCATCCATTCTAATTTTAATGGCTTCGGCTAGGCCGTCTACGCCGTCAAAATCTACAGCGGAAATGCCACTAGGTTCGGTGATACTGTTTTCAATGCAATATTTATAAACGGCATCACTCAAAGCCGCAATCATCATGTCGCTTGAAGGGGTTTCTTGTGTTAGTTGCGTTTCAGTAAAACCGAGAGTTTTCAAAGCTGTGAGTAAATCTGGATTAGTTGCTAAAGTCGACGCTAGAGTGAGCTTTTGTCCGGCATTGGCCTCTAGGGTTAAATTGCCCATCTCGACATCCCCACCCGATAAATCCCCTGAGTGATCAATGTCAATATAGCCACCAATGGCATGAATAGGATAAGTGGGCGCCAGTCTAAATTGATAGACATTGTTGCCTAAAGAATTTGCGTTAATTCCCGCAGTATCAATCACATGAGAAAATAATACGGGTCCACGTTCTACGGTAACATCATAGGTTTCAGCGGTTCCCGTCGTCGAGGCAGTGCCATCCGTAGTGCCTCCTCCACAGCCACTTAAACCCAAAGTACTGACTAAAATGAGGCTGGATATAAGTGTTTGTTTGCGTGGGATGGAGGTCGAAGAATGGTTCATAAAAGGCGCCTAAGGTTGATTGGATAACAAACTCTAAATAAGAGTATTAGCTTTTGCTTATATTAGTCAGGCGCTAACCGTAAGTCAATAAGAATAGTGTGGTCTTGACTATGACGTAATACTCTAGTCATCATCTAGCATTAAGCGTTTGAATTTTTTTGGGGGAGGGGGCAAAGTAAAGCTAAAGCCTATGTGGTTTTGTAAAATTTGAACCTGGTTATCTTTAAATATTTTAACTTTCCACCAGGCCTGGTAGAAAGACCTCGGTGAGTAATAAAGGCGCACCTTTTTGGGTGAAAATAGAACGCCTCGCATAGCCTTTGCCTTGACTCTCGTCTGGCTCAAGTTGCTTGCTTAAATAAGGCCAGGTGGTTAAGGCTTGGCTGGTGAACTCGAAAGGCGTACGTTGAATGCTCGGTAACTCAAACAATACATCACCTAAGGGTTTGTTCCCTAGTTTTTGTAATGCGCCCCACGGGCTTTCAGCGGTCAGATTAGGAATGACTGTTCTGGCGTAGATCCAGTTTTGATCCGCACACTGCAACAACACACACCTTACCCAGGCCAGGTCGTTTGGGTGCATTCCCAAAGCGGTGCTTTCATCCAATAGCGGGCGCTCGGTTTTCAGAGAGCACCAGAACATGTAAGGCTGGACAGTGTTGGCGAAGTCGCTGGGTGAGCGATTCTTTGGTA
>VCMI01000012.1 GCA_006222135.1 Thiomicrorhabdus sp.
CTTGAAGCAGCGTTGGAGCCCTGAACAAGTGAGTGGTCGAATTAAGATAAGCCACAACACGACGACTATAAGTCATGAACGTATTTACCAATTTATCTACAAAGATAAATCAAGCGGAGGTTTGTTACACCAGTATTTATGTAGAAAGAAAAAATATCATAAGCGTGCAGGTATTTATGAGACACGAGGCAGGTTCAGCACAGCGCCAAGCATTGATGATAGGCCTTCTATTGTTGACGAGCGCGTCCGACTTGGAGATTGGGAGTTAGATACTGTTTTTGGAGTTCCATCAAGCGCTAGCTTAGTATCAATGGTTGATCGAACATCTAGAATCGCTCGCTTCATTAAAGTTAACACGAGAAAGTCAGACATCGTTAGCGCTGTCATCATTGAGCAATTACGAGCTTTAAACAGGCCTGTTCATTCATTAACTTCAGATAATGGCAAAGAGTTTTCACAATACCAAACGATGGCAAAAGAGCTTGGGACAGATTTTTATTTTGCCCACCCTTACTCTTCTTGGGAGCGTGGAACCAATGAAAATACCAATGGATTGTTAAGACGATTCTTTCCAAAAGGAACAGACTTCGATAAAGTAACTCAGGAAGAAATTGATTGGGTTGTTGATAAACTCAACAATCGCCCAAGAAAGTGTTTAGGATTCAGAACACCTAATGAGGTGTTCTGGGAAATTAAAACTGTTGCACTTACGACTTGAATGTATCGTATAATAAGCGCCATTAAAATTACTGTACTTTTCTACTCAAGTTTATACTTAAGGAACTTCACCTATGCAACTTTCAGAATTAACCGCAATCTCTCCTGTCGATGGTCGATACGGCCCACGTTTGGACAATATTAAAGCCATTTTCAGTGAATTTGGTTTGATTAAAAACCGCGTTAAGGTCGAAGTTTTTTGGTTGCGTATGTTGGCGAACCACCCTGGTTTTCCAGAAATCCCTAAGTTAAGTTCTGAAGCAGAACAGTATCTGTTTAAGTTGGTGGATGAGTTCACGTTAGAGATGGCGCAACGCGTTAAAGAGATTGAGTCCACCACTAACCACGATGTGAAAGCGGTTGAATATCTGATTAAAGAACATTTTGCGGGTAATGCAGAGTTGCTGTCGATTGCTGAGTTTGTCCACTTTGCTTGTACTTCTGAAGACATCAACAACTTGGCTTATGCGTTAATGCTTAAAGATGCGCGTGAGCTTGCCATTATTCCTGAGATGGATAAATTGATTGAGCGTCTGGTCGAGATGAGTGTTGAGATGGCGGATATTTCCATGATGGCACGTACTCACGGCCAGCCAGCTTCTCCAACGACGGCAGGTAAAGAGTGGGCGAACGTTGCTTACCGTTTACAGCGTCAGGCTAAGCAGTTAATGAATGTGCAGATTATGGGTAAAATCAACGGTGCGACGGGTAACTATAACGCTCACCTGGCTTCTTACCCGGATGTTAACTGGTATGAGTTATCAGAAACGTTTGTACAGAGCCTAGGTCTGCTTTGGAACCCATATACCACTCAGATTGAACCACATGATTACATCGCTGAGTACTTCCACGCTATGTCACGTTTCAACACCATCGTTATCGATTTTGACCGTGATGTTTGGAGCTATGTCTCGGTTGGTTTCTTCAAGCAAAAAACCATTGCCGGTGAAATCGGTTCTTCGGCTATGCCTCATAAGGTTAACCCGATTGATTTTGAAAACTCTGAAGGTAACTTAGGAATGGCAAATGCCATCTTCGAGCACCTTGCAATGAAACTGCCTATCTCTCGCTGGCAGCGTGACTTAACGGATTCAACCGTTTTACGTAACCTAGGGGTGGGTGTTGCACATACCATTATCTCTTTACAGTCGACCATGAAAGGTTTGAGTAAGTTAGAAGTTAACTCACAAGCCATGGCGACTGACTTAGACAACAACTGGGAAGTATTGGCGGAAGCGATTCAAACAGTCATGCGTCGTTACGGTTTTGAGAAGCCGTATGAAAAACTAAAAGATTTAACGCGTGGTCAACGCGTTAATCAAGAGATTATGCAGAACTTTGTGGATAGCCTAGAAGGTCTTCCTGAAGAAGCTAAGCAAGAGTTGCGTGAGATGACACCTAGTTCTTATACGGGTAATGCCGCGAGCCAAGCTAAAAACATCGAACTCGCCATTACTATGCTTAAAGGTCGTTAATAGCGCTCAGTTCACGCCTTACATGGGCGACTTCTTCGTTAAGAACGGTTACGTACACTTGTACGCGCCCTTTTCTTGCCTCGAACTCACTCCATTTCAAGCGTACTCTGAACAGCTATTAATATCCTAGTTTAAAAGATTTTAAAACCCACCAGGCCTGGTCAAACAGGTTGAGTGGGTTTTTTGTTTGTTCCACCCATACACCATTTGAATGAGAGCTCCTGATGATTCAATTTAATGACACTGATTTAAAAACCTTTTTGAATGAATTCTGGCAGAAGAAGCCATTAGTCATTCGCAATGCCCTGCCTGACTTTGAGTCGCCAGTTTCTGCTGAAGAACTGGGGGGCCTCTCTTTAGAGGAAGACGTTGAAAGCCGCATTGTGGTTCAGAATGGCGAAAAGGATTATCAGCTTTTAAAAGGTCCGTTTACCGAAGAGACTTTTCAAGGTCTGCCGGACAGCAACTGGACACTTTTGATTCAAGGTATGGATCGTTTGGTGCCAGAAGTCACCGATGTTTTAAATGACTTTGACTTTTTACCGCGCTGGCGTATTGATGACATTATGATTAGTTACGCCACTAAAGGCGGTAATGTCGGCCCGCATTTCGATCACTACGATGTGTTTTTACTGCAAGCGGCAGGCAAACGTCAATGGACACTCTCCTCGCAAGATTGCTCTGAAGACAACTATATTCAAGGGGTTGATTTACGCCTAATGGAAACCTTTAAAATTGAAGACGACTTTGTCTTTGAAAAAGGTGACATTCTGTATATCCCGCCTAAATGGGGACATCACGGTGTAGCGCTGGACGATGAGTGTATGACCTACTCGATTGGCTACCGTACTTATCGCGGTCAAGAACTTTGGGACAGCTTTGGCGACCACCTCTCTGAGATGGGCTCTTTTAAAGACCTGTATATGGACCCGACTTGGACGGAAGGTTTAAACCCAGGAGAGATTACCGATGCCGCGAGTGATCAGGCTCAAGCTTTACTGAAAAGTATCTTAGACGATAAAACCTTAATGAAAACTTGGTTTGGTCGTTTTGCCACACAGCTGGATCCTGTGGCGGCGCAACAGTTGCCAGAACCTTTGACCGAAGACGAAACCCCTGACATTGAAGACTTCATGGGCGCGATGCAAGTTGAACCAGGCCTGGTCAAAGACCCGGTTTGTCGCTTTGCGTATGCGCAAGTCGAAGACAAAACGTTGCTCTATATTAATGGCGCGATTTGGGACACTTTTGGCGCGAGTGATGACTTTATGGCGAAGTTAGCAAACCAATCTTACTTAACGCAAGATGAGCTGCTTATGTGTGGTGATAAGGAAGGTAATATTAAGCTGTTGTTTGATTTATGGAAGTTGCAGTATTTGGTCTTTATTGAGTAAAGAACAGGCATAAAAAAGGGGAACAATATTCCCCTTTTACTTTGGACGACTTGGCAAACTGACCAAATCTAAAATTGCATTTCTTCTGTAAAATCCCGTCTTAAAGTGACAGCACTTTTTTAGAATAACTCATTTCATCCATCTCAATCACTTCAACCGTAATCACGATAGATTCGCTTAAACCGTTTTGTAACGAGACCAATAAACTCTGGCTAAGCAACAGCTTTTGCACATCCGTCTTACCAGCATGAATTCGGCACATCACGTGTATAAAACCAGAATCAGGCAAACCCAACCGATAATCCATTACCGGATGAGCACGCACCTTGATATTGTCACTATTAAATAAACCTGTTGCTTTAACCGTTTCAAAAGCCCCATCCACCCTGCCTTTCACGGTGGTCGAAGCAAGGCAGTCTTGGCTGTATTCGATAATAATATGTGGCATATTTAAGTGAATATCCCCCGTTAAAGCGTAATGATTTCAAATTTAGTGTCCGCTAATAACTCAGCACCACCCGTGTTGGTTAACACCACCGATGAAGCATTGTCGCCACTTAGGTAACGATCCGCCACTACGCGTAACTCATCCAGCGACGCTGAAATCACACCATGGCGATACGCCATACGCACTTCTAAAGTTCGGCCATACAACTCTTGGAAGAAGGCTTTTTTGACCTCTCCAGACGGTGAACCCGGAGTATCCATCGCACTAATGACATTCAAAATCGCTTCATCGACTTTCGCTTGAGTGGCTTCAGAACTCATTAACCACTCTTTAGCCAGTTCGAAATCCGCATAGGTTTCTAACAGACGAGGATCACGATATGAGAAGAAGACAAACGCACTGGCTTCGGCGTTATAACTCGCACCACCGCCATAAGCGCCACCCTTTTCACGAATACTGGAGTGCAAGAAACCATTACGTAAGCAGGCACCCAATACGGCTAGTTTAGGCGCATCTTCATGATCGGCCATCACCGCTGGATACGCCATCGCACAGAAGTTAACTTGCGTGCTTGTTACCCAGGCCTGGTTAACCGGTTGTTGCGTTGTTTCAACCGCAAACTGAGTCTCTGTCGTGCTTGGCATACTCAGCGCTGGCCACTGTTTTTCTAAACCACTTAAAGCAGTCGATAGACCGGCTTCATCACTGATGAGTAAGGCTTTTTTAGGCGCTTTACAAAGCTTGTTTTTAATCCCTGCTAAACCCTCGGCAAAGCTTTCAACCGCTTCATCCGAAGCCTGTAACTCATCATTTAAGCTTTTGATGTACTGAATGCCCGCGAAACCTGAACGTTGAAAGTTCCATTGCGCCGTTGGGGTAAAGTTTTGTGTCGCCGCCATCATCGCTAAACCATGACCGTTACCCGTAATACCATGATCGACAGAAGCGCGGATTTGACCGACTAAATCTTTTAGACGTGTCGTTTCATCAAAACGTGCCGTATAAAGCGTCTCTTCAATCAATCCGGACATCGCGTCCTGATTGCGGTTCAATGCTTTAGACGACAACATAAAGTGGCTGTGACACTCACTAGGTGCTTGTAGTTTAGAATGCACCGCAGAACGCCCTGAAATCCCACCTGAAATGGCTGCATGGTAAGACTGTGTTTCAAGATAATCACGACCACCACTACCGACTTCGGTGAAACAGTTATTGAACAACGGCATTAAGGCTTTTTCCGTATCCGTTAACGTCGGCAAATCAATAATCACTTGCTCATAGGTAAGACCATTACTTCCGCACTCATAACGAGTTATCGGCACAGCACCCACCATTGAATGCTCGGATTTATATGTCTTAATAGTTTCTGGAATATCGTCTTTAGTGACTTCAGGCAAAATATCAAAATCATCAATCTCTGTCTGACGTTTATCTAATGCCACCGCTTGATCCATAATCGCCTGCTTTTCAGCATCGGTTAATTTGGCTTGAATCGCGGCTAATTTAGCTTTTTCCGCTTGGTCTCTTTTAGTAGATAACTCAGTATCTGGCTGCATGGCTAAACGCACACGGTGCGGATTATCCAATAACAGTGATTTGACCAGGCCTGGTATAAACTGCGGATCTTTCACTTCGCTCTCTAATATCTTAAGCGCTTGATCCGTGTCTAATAACGCAATCGGATCACCTTCATGTAAAGCGCCAGACAAAGAGTGCACAATCAACTGCAAACCATATGGGAAACCATCACCACCGACTTCACGCTGAGAAAGTTCCACTTGATGTAACATCGCGTCAACTTGCGACTGCTCAACACCCTCTTCGACAATGCGTTGTAACTCATTCAAAATCAAATCTTCAACGGCTTGGGCATGTTCTAATTCTGAACCCTGCACGCCGACTACAAACGCCATCTCTTTATTAGACTCTTCGAATCCGCACAAAGGAGAAGGAGCCGATGCAAATGGACACTCTTCTAATGCCATACGTAATGGCGAGGCACTGTTATCAAGTAACACAGCAGACAACAAGTGACCTTTTAAGACTTCAATCGGATCTTTGTTTTCACCGAGTAGCCAACCTAAGACGATGTGAGTTTTGCTTTTAACATCTTCTTCATCCAACGCATAAAAACCATTCACTACTTTAGGTTCTGTCATTCTCTGCTCAAGATCGACATGCACTTGCTTTACCTTGTCTTTAAAAGTCGCCAACGCCAACTCTTCAAACTGAGTTTGATGCTCTAGTGCAGGAATATCACCGTAAGTCATAAAGACTGAATTCGAAGGATGATAGTGATCTTTATGAAAATCGAGTAACTGCTGATGCGTTAAATTGGGAATATCTTCCGGCTCACCACCACTGTTGTAGTGATAGGTATTAGTCGGATATAACTCGGTTGAAAAAGCCTGCCACAAAGTTGAGATAGGTGAACTCATCGCGCCCTTCATCTCATTAAAAACCACCCCTTTATACGTTAAAGCAGATTCTGGGTTAGTCATCTCTTCGAACTCAAAACGGTGACCTTCTTGAGCAAAATCTAAAACGTCTAATTTAGGGAAAAACACTGAATCCATATAGACTTCCAGTAGATTCTGGAAGTCTTTTCTATTCTCTGTTGCAAATGGATAGGCTGTCCAATCACTGGAGGTAAACGCATTCATAAAGGTATTGAGTGAACGACGTATCATCATAAAGAATGGGTCGCGAACGGGGTACTTCTCACTGCCGCACAGCGTGGTGTGCTCTAAGATATGCGCCACACCGGTTGAGTCCATTGGTACGGTTCTTAAGGCGACTAAAAAGACATTCTGCGGGTCATCAGCGGCTAAGTGATAGTGAGTTGCACCCGTCACTTTATGCTCATAATGCTCTACTGTTAAATTCAAAGAATCGATAGTGTGTTGACCAATGTATTCAAATGCGGGATGCGTTTTAGTCATGTATTATTCCAATTTTTGTGAGAATGAGGAGAATGCTTTGCGTATTAATTCAAGGTCAGAATTCAAGTTTACAAGTCAATTGTAGACTTAATATTTGAGCTGAATTGTTAGGCAAAAAACTCTAAGAAAGTATTTAGAACTTCTATATTTATGGGGGTTTAAACTCATTATTCAACCATAAAAAAGGCCATTATTAAAATGGCCTTTTAAGCTTTCGCCATAACTGTTTTTAGTGAGTCAGATTGCGTCTAAAACAGTTCAAATCAAGGCGAAAAATGAGAGTGTACAATTTGTACTCGACCATTTTTAAACGCAGAGTTGGAGTGTTTTAGGCGTGATATGACCACTAAAAATTATTTGTCTGCGTCTTTTAATGATAACTTGACTCGTCCTTGCTTATCAACTTCAGTCAGCTTAACGCGAATCTCTTGACCTTCTTTCAGGTAATCTTCAACGTTTTCTACTCGCTCAGCTGCAATCTGAGAAACGTGAACTAGACCTTCGCGACCTGGCATATAGGCAACAAACGCACCGAAATCAACGATTTTCTTAACGACAGCATCATAAGTTTTACCAATTTCTGGCTCAACTGTAATCTCAGCAATACGTGCCTTAGCGGCATTTGCAGATTCATCATCTTTCGCTGCGATCTTAACGTTACCTTCGTCATCAATCTCGATGATACAACCGGTTTCTTCAGTAATCGCACGGATAGTCGCGCCACCTTTACCGATGATTTCACGTACTTTCTCAGGCTTAACTTTCACCATAAAGAAACGTGGTGCGGTTTCAGCAACACCCGTGTTAGAAGAGCTAATCGCAAGCGCCATAGATTCTAAGATAGTCAAACGACCTGCCTTAGCTTGATCTAATGCGATATGCATGATCTCTTCAGTGATACCTGTGATTTTGATATCCATCTGTAAAGCCGTCACACCTTTCTCAGTACCGGCGACTTTAAAGTCCATGTCACCTAGGTAATCTTCGTCGCCTAAGATATCAGACAAGACGGCAAAACCGGCTTCTTCTTTAATCAGACCCATGGCAATACCCGCAATAGGGGCCGCAATTGGTACACCAGCGTGCATTAATGACATTGAAGTACCACAAACCGATGCCATTGAACTTGAACCGTTAGATTCAGTAATTTCAGAAACAACACGAATGGTATATGGGAACGCTTCAATCGTCGGCAATAAAGCGGCCACACCACGACGCGCCAACATACCATGACCAATCTCACGACGACCCGGCATACCAACACGACCACACTCACCCACCGAGAACGGAGGGAAGTTATAGTGCAACATGAAACGGTCGTGATAAGAGCCCGCAAGATCGTCAACAATCTTCGCATCTCTTTCAGTTCCTAAAGTCGTTACCACCAATGCTTGGGTTTCACCACGAGTGAACAAGGCAGAACCATGAACCTGAGGCAGTACACCGACACGACAACTAACTTGACGAACGGTTTTAGTATCACGACCATCAATACGAGGTTCACCGGCAATAACGCGGCCACGAACGATCTCTTTTTGAAGTTTACCGAAGGCGTTATGAATATCCTTAGCTTCAAAACCAGTCGCGTTGCTTTCAGAATCCGTCAATTCCGCCATCGCTTTGGTTTTCGCGGCATCTAATACGGCATTACGATCCATTTTGTCAGCCGTGCTATAAGCAATCTCTACATCAGGACGTACCAAAGTATAAACAGCGGCCTCCAAATCAGCATTGGTCGCTTTCGCTTGCCAATCCCACTGAGGTTTACCAACTTCAGCTGCAAATTCAGCAATCGCGGTAATCGCAACTTGCATTTGTTCATGACCAAACATGACCGCACCTAACATGATCTCTTCAGACAGCTCTGCCGCTTCAGACTCAACCATCAAAACAGCCTCAGCTGTACCAGCAACACTTAATGCCAAATCAGAGGTTAGTAGGCTTTCTGGCGATGGATTTAAAAGATACTCATCATTACGGTAACCGACAATTGCAGAGCCTAGAGGGCCTGCGAAAGGCACACCAGAGACAGCTAATGCGGCAGAAGTTCCTAGCATGGCTGCGACTTCAGTACCCACTTCAGGATCTAAAGCCAGCACTTGAGCAACGACCTGTACTTCGTTTTTGAATCCCTTAGGGAACAAAGGACGAATAGGACGGTCAATCAAACGTGACGTTAAAGTTTCCTTATCGGAAGGACGTGCTTCACGCTTTAAGAAACCACCCGGGATTTTTCCAGCTGAATAAGCTTTTTCTTGATAGTTAACGGTCAAAGGAAAGAATTCTTGGCCTTCTTTTGCCGTTTTGACCGCAACAACGGTCACTAAAATTCGGGTTTTTCCCATACCGATCATAACCGCGCCGTCTGCTTGACGAGCGATTTCACCCGTTTCTAGTGTGACTTCATGGTTTCCGTACTGGAATGACTTGTTAATCTTAGCCATGCTTGTTCCTTTAATTTTTTATCGGTTTCGTTTATTCAATACGCTACTTACAACAGATTGACTGAAACCTGAATCCCTAAGTTAACCAGGCCTGGTCAAAACCAGCGGTGACTTTATCTGATTAATTTAGGGATTCAGGTTCAATTTGGTTTGCAGACAATCATTAAAAACAGAGGCCTTAACGTGTATAAAGGTCTCTTATAAAAAGCGGTTCATTCATTACTGAATTTAGCCCAACCATTCTACCCTTTATTGCTAACTCTTCTAGCTCATTTGAGCCCTTTTTCATGAAATTCAGGCACAAAAAAACCCTCTTTCGAGGGCTTTTTTTAATCCAACCGTTTTGATTACTTACGTAAACCAAGACGCTTAAGGATTTCTAAATAACGCTGTCCGTCTTTTCTATGGATATAATCCAATAGCTTACGACGACGACTAACCAAACGTAATAGACCAGTACGAGAATGGTTATCATGCTTGTGAACTTTAAAATGCTCAGTTAAGTCCTTGATACGTGCAGTCAAAAGTGCAATTTGCACTTCTGGGGAACCTGTATCGCCTTCTTTAATCTTAAATTCTGCTACGATTTTTGCTTTATCTTCTGCTGTAAACATACTACTTTCTCCATATCGGTTTTAAATAAAGTCCGTTTCCACAACCGATGACAGGAACGAACCCGCGTATTATACTGATTTTAAACAGAAACACCAACGACTTTCATGAAAAAATCAATGAAAGGCGTTGGTATTTTTATCTTGTTTGTAATTTCAATTCAGATGACGGCTAAAATCAAATCAGTTCAAAGCCGGAACAAGGCGCTTACAAACGTAAGCAACGACTTCCCAACGAAGAAATGGCCAAAACATGAAAAATCGATTCAGATTGGGCATAAAGTAAGTCAGGTCAAAGTCCTATTTCTATACTATTCTTTATTTTCAATTCAGATGACCGTTAAAATCAAGTCAGTTCAAGGCGGGAAAAAGGCGCTTACAAACGTAAGCAACGACTTCCCAACGAAGAAATAGCCAAAACATGAAAAATCGATTCAGATTGGGCATAAAGTAAGTCAGGTCAAAGTCCTATTTTCTATACTATTCTTTATTTTCAATTCAGATGACCGTTAAAATCAAGTCAGTTCAAGGCGGGAACAAGGCGCTTACAAACGTAAGCAACGACTTCCAATGCAGAAATGGCCAAAACATGAAAAATCGATTCAGATTGGGCATAAAGTAAGTCAGGTCAAGGCAAATAAATGTGAGTTTACAAGTGTAAACGTCCATTTATCAACGCAGAGATGGCTAACTTTAGGGTCAATCTGAACGATTTTTTAGCGCTTGCCGAAACCGTGAACGTAATGCCCTAGTGCTGAGATATCATTACCCATATGTCGCACAAGGTGATCTAAACTAACAATCGCATTTTCAAGGATATTCACCGCTATAAAAGGTTCTTCTACCTTCAAACGGTCATACATAGGACGTGTTAGCACTAAAAACTGCACCCCTTTTTTACTGGCGCTCATTCTTAAGTTACGTGGTTGACGGTCAAAGAAAGACATTTCCCCGATTAGATTACCAACGGTTTGCTTGCCAACGGTGTTTCCAGGCTCATCAGGCACTGTAAATTCAACCTTTCCCTTTATGATAAAACCAAGTAATTCACCAATTTCACCGGCGTCAAAAATAATTTCGCCGCCTCCATGGGATTTTTCTTGTAGGTAAGGCATTAATTTATCGACTTCCTTTAGCGTAAGCGATTCGCATATTGCGTTGGTTTGAAAAAAGTTAAACAACTCTTTATCTGTCATTGAAATCATTTTATCTCCTTAAAGCAGGACCTGCGTTAGACACTCATCACTCTGCAGGTTTCTGGGCTATAAAGGACGCTACTGGGCGTCCATCTTCTAATTTATCTATTCTATCAACAATAATTCGATAGTCTGCAAAAACTTCACTCAACTCACCCTCTTGCAATATAAAGTTAGGATTTTTAGGCGAACCAAAGACTTCAGCGCCACTACTAAAGGTTTGATAGACAATATATCCACCCGGTGTAATGGCGGCATCAATTTGACTGAAAAGATCACGATTCAAATAGCGAACTACGGTCACCAAATCAAACCTACCCTCTGGAAAACAGCCGGACTTTTTTAAGTCACAGCACTTAAACTTAACGGAGGCACCCGATTTAGTGGCAAGCTGCTTAGCACGTTTCAATACGCGTGCTTCTTGATCGATCCCCGTGACCTGCCATCCCTGAGATGCTAAGAAGACTGAATCACGCCCACCACCACAACCTAAGTCTAAGGTTTTTGGACGAGGCTTCAGCGCTTTCGGATCAAAACCGAGTTGTTCCATGAACTCTTTAACCAATGGACTTGGAGACCATAAGTTTTTGGACTCCTTTCCTGAAACGACCAGGCCTGGTAACTGTTTTGACCAACTTAACATCGCCTCTGAACTTTCAATCACCAGAGAACCGTTAACCTCATAGCCTTTGGCATCCAAAAACAGACTAGCGGCTTCAATCTCTTGTTTATCACCGACTAGGAACAGTTTAGCTGGCGTGGCTGGCAACTCGTTTAAGCCGTCGGGCAAGGCCTGCCAAGTTAACCAAGTTGACTCTTGAAGATGTCCTGTTTGGTACTGCTCGGCTTCACGTAAATCTAAAATACCATCCGCTTGCTGAAAACGCATCAAGATGTTTCCTCTGTAGCCGACAGCTTTGTGGCATCGATTTCGGCGTTTAAAGCTTGAAGTGCATCCAGCTTCTGTTCCTCTTTCGCCAGATGTAAATTGAAAATCCGTTTAGCTTTCAGCATCTGTTTTTATCAAACCATTCACCGACCGCAAAACACTCACCGTTATCATACAAACGTACGAGTTCACCTTCTGGTTTAGGACAATCCAGCATTTGACCATGCTGGATCAAATCCACTTCTTCAGGTGTTAAGTCGATTCGTTGTAGATGGGTTAATGCAATATCAATCGGATGAACGCAGTCCAGCTGTTGGCGTTCAATCTCTTCAAAGGTCAACATATCATCGCCCTTTAAGTCACCCGTTTGAGTACGATGCAAGGCAATCAAATGCCCTACCGTACCCATTGCTAAGGCCATATCTTCGCCCACCGTTCTGACATAGGTCCCTTTGGTACACAGCACATCAAACACGATTTCATTATCTGTAAAAGAGATGAGGTTCAATTCTTTAATCGTAATAGGACGCGCTGGACGCTCAATCTCAATCCCTTGACGGGCATAGAAATACAAAGGTTTGCCTTGATGCTTTAAGGCGGAATACATGGGCGGAATCTGCTCAGTAGTCCCTTTAAATTGCTCAAAAACAGACTCGATAAATTCAGTCGTTAATGGCGGGACGGCAAGTTCTTTAATAATCTCGCCTTCTGTATCACCGGTATCACTTTGCTGTCCAAGCTTAAGGGTCGCTGTATAACGTTTATCTGACTCTAACAATAGTCCAGAAACTTTAGTCGCCTCTCCCAAACAGATTGGCAACAATCCGGTTGCAAATGGATCTAAAGCCCCCGTATGGCCGCCCTTTTTGGCTCTAAAAATACGCATCACGCGCTGCAGAATGCCATTGGATGAAACACCAACGGGTTTGTTTAATAAAACAATACCGTCGATCTGTTTTTTAGGGGGATGTTTGAACTGAGCCATTTATGAATTTAGTGCCTTTTGAATCAGTGCTTCCATGTGCTGCGCATGTTCTGGGATATTGTCATAAAAGAATCGAACATCTGGCACGATACGTAAACGCAATCTTTTCCCCAACTCACTTCTAAAGAACCCTTTGGCTTTTTCTAACGCCTCTAACGTTTCTTTCACTTCAGGGTCCGTTTCATTAAAACCAATTAAGGCAAAATGAACGCGCACGATACTGAGATCTTTGCTGATTTTGCAATCGGTAATATTGACTCTTTGAAAGCGAGGATCTTTCACTTCACGCACCAATAACTGCGATAAAGTTCGTCTGATTTCTTGAGCGACCCTTGTAGGACGACTCACTGCTTGATTACTCATTTTTATTTCTCTTTTAAATACAAAATGCCCCAAATGGGGCATTTTAGATGCCAGCCCAATAAAAGTGACCAGGCCTGGTCACTTTTATTGGGCTGATAGTGAAGACGATTAATCTAAAGTGCGCTTAACCTCAACACGTTCGTAACACTCAATCTGATCACCGACTTTAACGTCGTTGTAATCTTTAACACCGATACCACATTCCATACCTTTGTTAACTTCTTGAGCATCATCTTTAAAACGACGTAGCGATTCTAAATGACCTTCATAGATAACCACGTTTTCACGTAGTACACGAATCGGGCTATTACGTTTAACAGAACCTTCTGTCACCATACAACCAGCAATTAAGCCAATCTTCGGTGCTTTAAAGACTTCACGAACATCTGCAACACCCAAAATATTCTCGTGAATTTCAGGGGCTAACTTACCTTCAACGACACGCTTTACGTCATCGACGATTTCATAAATAATGCTGTAGTACTTTAAACCAAGCCCTTCGCTATCAATGATTCGTTTAGAAGCCACATCCGCACGGACGTTGAAACCAAAGATGTGTGCATCAGAAGCAATCGCCAAGTTCGCATCGGTTTCAGTGATTCCACCCACGCCAGATGAGATGACACTTACTTTAATTTCATCATTTGACAACTTAACAAGTGCATCAGTAATGGCCTGGATAGAACCTTGTACATCGGCTTTAAGAATGATGTTAACGTGCTGCATCTCGCCTTCAGCCATCCTGTTGAACATGTTTTCCAACTTAGATTTTTGCTGACGAGCAATTTTCAATTCTTTGAACTTACTTTGACGGAATACGGCCGCTTCACGCGCTTTACGATCACTTTCAACCGTAATCATTTCGTCACCAGCGACGGGCACACCAGAAAGCCCTAATAGTTCAACCGGAATAGAAGGCCCAGCTTCCAATACTGTTTGACCAGCATCGTTTATCAAAGCACGAACACGTCCATACTCCATACCACATAGAACGATATCACCTTTTCTCAAAGTACCTGACTGAACAAGAACTGTTGCAACGGTACCACGTCCTTTATCAAGACGAGATTCAACCACGACACCTTTAGCAGGACCTTCAATCGGCGCTTCAAGTTCAAGCATTTCTGACTGTAAAGCAATCGCATCTAACAGATCATCAATCCCCAGTCCGGTTTTAGCTGAAACTGGTACAAACTGTACATCACCACCCCAAGCATCAGGAACGACTTCTTCGGCCACTAACTCTTGCATGACGCGATCCATATTGGCCGCTTCTTTATCCATCTTATTGACGGCAATCACCATACCAACACCAGACGCTTTAGCATGTTGAATCGCTTCACGGGTTTGAGGCATAACACCATCATCCGCCGCAACCACAATAACAATCACATCCGTGATTTTAGAGCCTCGAGCACGCATTGCCGTAAAGGCCGCGTGACCTGGAGTATCGATAAAGGTAACACCACCCTTATCAGTGTCTACATGATAAGCACCGATATGCTGAGTAATCCCACCGGCTTCACCGTTGGCAACTTTTGCTTTACGGATGTAATCCAGTAAAGAGGTCTTACCATGATCTACGTGACCCATAATGGTCACCACTGGAGAACGAGTGACCGTTGCACCGTGATACTCTTGGTTGACAACTTCATCTTCAACCGTAGTTTCGGTAAAAGCGAATGCTTTATGACCCATCTCTTCTACAATCAACATCGCTGTTTCTTGATCTAAGATCTGGTTAATAGTCGCCATAGAACCCAATTCCATCATCATGAATTTAATGACTTCACCGGTTTTAATTGACATTTTTTCAGCCAAAGCAGACAAAGAGATGCTTTCAGGAACTTGAACTTCCTTAATAATCACTTCAGTCGGCTGTTGGAAACCATGTTCGTTATCCATTTGCAACGGAGTACGAGAGGCTTTACGCCCTCCTTTACGTCCGCCACGTTGTGGACGACGGTTACCACCAGGTGGTCCACCACGCCCAGGAGGCGCTCCACGACCAGTAGGGGCACCACGACCAGCAGGCTTTTTAACCGTTGCTTTCGGTCCATCAGTGCCATCGTTTACTTTGCGAGTTTCATGATGCTTTTGATCTTGAGCTTTTTTAGCGGCCTTAGAATGATCATCTTTTTCAGCTGGAGGCGCTTCCGAAACCACGACAGGTCTTGAAGAAATTCTAACAGGCTGAGATTTAGCATCGGCTTTAGGCGCTGGCGCTTTAGCCTCGCTCTCAACGACCTTAGTCTCTACTGGAGCTTCAACTTTAGTTTCAACTACGGCTTCAACTGGCGCGATGACTTCTTCAACAACAGGTTCTTCTACTGCATCGTCTTTTTTAACGTAAGTACGTTTTTTACGAACTTCAACTTTAACACTACGTTTATCACGTCCTGAACCAGCTGAAAGGTTCATCGTTTGAGTACGACGTAGAGTCACCTTACTAGGTGCATCGCCTTCTTCACCATGCAAACCTTTTAGATAACCTAAAAGTTTACCTTTTTCGTCATCATTGATTGAATCGCCAGCTTTTTTGCCTTTAATCCCTGAAGCTTCGATCTGCGTTAATAATTTATCTACAGAAAGGTCGAGTTTTGCCGAAAATTCTTTTATTGATACATCTTTCATTGAGTCTCTCCCTTTTATTCTTCGAACCATGGAGCGCGTGCTTTAAGAATTAATTCTCCAGCCGTTGCTTCATCTAGTTCTAAGAACTCAAGCACTTCATCAGTGCCTAATTCTGCTAAATCTTCTTGTGTAATGATACCGTTACTGGCTAACTGTTTAGCCATTTCTTCGGTCATGCCTTCTAAACTAAGAAGGTCTTCTGCAGGTTCTGCTAATGCGATTCTTTCTTCTTCAGCAATCGCCTTAGTCAACAATGCATCTTTTGCACGCTGCTTAAGTTCAGCAACGATATCTTCATCAAAACCATCAATCTGTAGCATTTCATTCGCTGGAACGTAAGCGACTTCTTCAAGCGTTACAAAACCTTCGCTTACTAACACATCAGCCATTTCTTCATCAATATCTAATGCATTAACAAAAATGTCAATCTGGCCTTTAGATTCAACATCATGTTTCTCATTCATTTCTGTTTGAGTCATAACGTTCAATTCCCAACTCGTCAATTCACTGGCTAAACGGATATTTTGGCCGTTTTTACCAATGGCTTGAGAAAGCTGTTCGTCTTCTACTGATAGATCCATGGTGTGCTTATCTTCATCGACCATAATCGATAATACTTCAGCAGGTGCCATCGCATTAATCACATACTGCGCGTCATTAGGATCCCAAAGGATAATATCAATACGCTCACCAGCGATTTCATTCGTGACTGATTGAACGCGTGAACCACGCATACCAACACAAGCACCAATCGGATCTAAACGCGGATCATTTGCACGAACAGCCACTTTAGCGCGGTATCCAACATCACGAGCCGCACCCATAACATCGATTAGATCGTCGCCAATCTCAGGCACTTCAATCTTGAATAATTCTGTCAGCATCTCTTTACATGCACGAGACATAGTCAACTGTGGTCCACGAGGACGGAAAGTCACTTCCTGCAAGTAAGCGCGAACACGGTCACCCATACGGAAGTTTTCACGTGCAATTAACTGGTTACGTGGAATCACTGCATCAACGTTATCACCTAAATCTAAAATAACATCACCACGTTCAACACGCTTAACCTGACCCGTGATGATCTCACCAATACGTTTAGAGTAGATCTCTACAACCTTCTTACGCTCAGCTTCACGAACTTTTTGAATAATGACCTGCTTGGCCGTTTGCGCACCAATACGACCAAATTCAATAGACTCTATTGATTCTTCAATAAATTCACCGATTTGGGCATTAGGATCTTCATCAATAGCATCCATCTCACGAATGTACCAACCCACATTATCTTCAATTGCGGTCGCATCATCAATCACCTCCCAACGACGGAAAGTTGAGTAATCACCGGTAATACGGTTAATTTCAACGCGAACATCAATCTCATCGTCATTGCTTCTGCGTGTTGCGGTTGCTAAAGCGGTTTCAATTGCGTCAAAATAATTTCTTTATCAACGCCTTTTCATTCGCCATGATTTCTACGACGGCTAAAACTTCTTTACTCATCTGTCAACGTCCTAATATTTTTATAAACTATTACAAACCGAATTCGAATTAACGAATTCGATTAAAATTCTGCGACCACATTGGCCTTATCTATGATGTCATAGGTGATTTCATATAATTCACCATCTATCTCAATGCCAATCATCGTATCGTTTGCCAACACTAAAAGGGCCTTTAAACTTTCTTCGACCCAATACACCGACAGCGGTTCTAACTTGAATCGGCTTATTAAGATAGAGTTTAAACTGTTCAGGTTTAAATAATAAGCGGTCCATTCCAGGAGAAGAGACCTCTAGCATATACGCGCTACTGATTGGGTCCTCAACATCCATAATGGCACTGACCTGGCGACTCACTGCGGCACAATCATCTACGGTAATACCCATATCTGACTTTTCGACAAAGATTCTTAAAATCGAATGACGACCGGCGGGTAGGTACTCAAAGCCCCACAATTCAAAGCCCATTGACTCAATCGTTGGCTTTAATAGGTTTTCTAATTTTTCTTCTAAATTCAAAAGATTACTTCCACTACATTTCCAGATAACATTATCTGGATTCAAATAACAAAAAACCCCGTAAAGACGGGGTTTTTTTAAAATTTGAGCCGGAGTTCGTTCGTTCAAAACTCCGCTCAATAATTTTTTTAAAAAAGCTGTGGTGATTATATCTAAAACTAACGTTTTGTCAAGGTATCTACCTTTATTTATTCTAGCAATCCGCGAGTCTCTAATTTCTATCTTGTTGTAATTTAACAAAAATCAAAGCCGTCATCAGCGCATCACTAAAGGCATCATGCTGACCTAGGTTCGGCAGCTTTAGTTTATGTAAAATTTTATCAAAGGTTAAATCTATATTCGGTTGCTGCAAACCTTGTTGACCTGAACGTTTTGCAAGACGGACCATCTGATCATAATAAAGCGCTGACACTTCAACCTGTCGATTCGGCAAGTTTACTCCCAGCCAAGGCTTAATGACTTGATTCACCATAGCAATATCAAATTCTAAATAATAGCCCACCAAAGTAGATCCTTTTATAAATTCTAAAAACTCTTTAATGGCCTGCGCCTCTGTCATGAGCCTGGCTGAACTTGATTCCTTTTCGACGACATCAATATTACGGATACGATGTACCACTATACTTTCGGCCGCTATAAGACCCTCTTGCTCAATTAACAAATTTAAACTTTGACTCGTTAAAACCTGATTTCCTTGAATCTTAATAGCACTTAACGAGACAATTTTATCTTTTTTAGGATCTAACCCCGTTGTTTCGCAATCAAAACAGACATAAGAACCAGGAACTTCCTCATTGAACAGGAACTCAAATCCTGGCTCTTTTAATTTACGCTTTTGGCGTCTTAACAAAAGACCATTCAACCAAGCCAACATCTATAACATCTCGTGTAGTTTAAAGTGCTTGGTGACTCGTTTTTTAAATGTTTCAACCACATTCAAAGACTGCTTAAGTAGATCTTGTTGCAGATGTGATAAGTCACTAACATCAATGTAATTATTCGGTACCGCCCTTGCATCCTTAGACACATCACTAAAACTGTCTATTTCAGAATCAAGCTGATTGACTTGCTTTAGCATCGACTCCAAACGTAAGGTATTTAAAAAATTCAGCGTTTCCCCTAACTCTATGCCAAAGCTTTCTTTAAACACGCCTAAATCAATTAAGGCTTTTATTCGCCAATGCGTATTAGTGGGTTGAATCTTACATTCCAAGGCATAGCAACGAACACCATGCACGATTGGAAAAATACCGCCCTTTTTAAGGTCTATTGACTCTGTACCCGAGGTTTTTTCAGTGCGCAAGCCACCAAAAAAACTGACAGGCGTTTCAAACTGAATAACCGCTTTGGCGAAATGCCTTAAAAAAATGGGATTATCGGCCATGCGCCTTTGTAGCTTGCGTTTAAGAGCTAACAGCCAATCCGAGTGGCCATGAACGACCTCTGCATCAAATAAAATAGCGATCTGCATAAAGCTTTCATGATTTGGGTGGTCAAACCACTCTCGTACATTTTCTGAAAACTGACTCTGTGATTGGCGCCACACTGGATTAGAAAGCATAATATTCCCTGGGCACGCTGGAAAACCAATGGTTATCATGGCCTGAGTAAACGAGTCAGCAAATATCTCTAACTGCTCCTGCGCTTTCTTAGACAACTCATTAGAAAAAATCAATGCATTATCCTGATCTGTTCTCACGACCTGCTCTGCACGACCTTCACTGCCCATAACAATCAAACAGACTTCTGCTTGCAACTCTTCTGGTAAGAGTAGGTCCACCAATTTGCGAATCATCTTACGATGCAACTCATTAACTAACTTAGCAATATAATGAGTTTTAATTCCCTTACGGTTCAAATTCTCAATTAATTGATCGATCTGCTGGGCTACCGCGTGTAGATCATTAACAGATTCAGCCTTATCAACCTTTAATAAAGCCAGACCCGACTGATTGGCGAACAGACTCATTAAATCCTTCAGAGTTAAAAAACCAACCAAGCCTGTATCACTTCTTACGATTAAACGATCAACTTGAAAGCGTGTGATTTTAAGTAAGGCATTAAACAGATAGTCAAACTCATGTACCGTTAACAATGGCCCATTAGCCAATCCGGAGCTCGCTAAATCCTGTTGCAATAACTCTGTGTGACCTGACGCAATTAACTTGAGAATATCGGTTGAAGTGACTATTCCATATTTAACTTCATTCGCCTTACCACTCTCTTTTGGATCATTAAAAGAGGTCTTTGCATGAAGGGCGACCACACAGGCATCTGTTTTATACTCAACCATCTTCTGAATAGCGACCTGCAAGGTTTCTGCATCAGAGACCATAACCAGAGGCTGAATCGGTGCGGAACAAACAGTATCCATCATGACTTCAGTTGAAGTCGTTGTTTGTACAGCATGATGCATTGCATTCAGCTTATCGACGATATTGGTATTAAAATGCTGTTGAAAATCTTCATAGTGCTGAAACAATTCTAAAAAGACGGCGGCAGGCATCCTATACAGAATCGCTTCTTCCGACACTCTAAAAACAGAATCTGAATTAGCCATCTCCTTTGACTTTAATAGAGCGGTGGCATTTTGCATTTTTAAAACATTACGCTCACCAAAATAACCTCGAACACTATAGCGTCCAACCACTAAACCTTGAGACTCTTCTGCAATTACACCCTTAATAACAAAATAGAGATACGCTGAAGCCCCTAACTCAGACGACTTTTCATCTCCCAATAGCGGCACGACGGCGCCTGTCGGTAAATAAATAACATCCATACTCAATGCGGCTTGCCTGAGATCTGAGGGATCAATCAAACCAAAAGGGGGAATCTGTTGTAAAAACTCTGCTTGTTGCTCAATAGCCATGGTGCCTACTCATTGGATTGAAATGAATTAAGATGATTTATTTTACACATAAAAAAGGGACGGTTACAAAGTAACCATCCCTTTTTATTTGAATCGCTTTGGAAGCGATTTCAGCTTAAGAGTGAAATATCACTCTTAATGTATCAAAGCCTATTAATGCTCTGATGCACCTTCAGCGCCAATACCCGTTTGAGAACGGATAAATTGAGCTTCAAAGCCTTCTTTATCTTTAGCAGCACGCGCTGACTTATCAGTCATTGAGAAGAACCAAATACCAACAAATGCAATCGTTACTGTGAATAAAGCAGGGAACTTATAAGGCACAATGGCAGCACCCATATCTAGGATTTGAGTCCAAACAACAGGTCCTAACAATACCATAATAACCGCGGAGCTTAGACCTAACCAACCCCCAATAACCGCACCACGTGTGGTCATATTTTTCCAGTACATAGACATAATCAAGACTGGGAAGTTAGCCGAAGCTGCAATCGTAAATGCTAAGGCAACAACGAATGCGATGTTTTGGTCTTTAAACCCAATACCGAAGATAATCGCCAAAGCACCAATTACGATTGTAGCGTAACGTGCGACTTTAGTTTCTTGCTCTTCTGTTGCATTCGTATTGATAACATTCGCATAGATATCATGAGAAATTGCTGATGCACCCGCTAGGGTTAAACCAGAAACAACCGCTAGAATCGTAGCAAACGCGACCGCAGAAATAAATCCTAGGAAGTAATCACCACCAATCACACTTGATAAGTGAATCGCAGCCATGTTATTACCACCAATCAACTTACCATCAACAAAGTATTCACCACCGACGATTAAAGCAACCGCTCCAAAACCGATAATAAACGCTAAGATATAGAAGAAACCAATGAAACCGGCTGCATAGAAGACTGACTTACGCGCTTCTTTAGCGTCAGGAACCGTGAAGAATCGCATTAGGATATGCGGTAGACCCGCTGTACCAAACATTAGAGCAATACCCAAAGAGATCGCGTTGATAGGATCAGAAACAAAACCACCAGAGAACAAGATGCTCATATCGCCATCACGCTTCTCAACCGCTGTCTTAAACAACGTATCGAAACTGAAGTCCATTTGATACATTACAGCAATCGCTATAAAGGTCGCACCAGAAAGCAATAAGACGGCTTTAATGATTTGTACCCAAGTCGTTGCCAACATACCACCAAATGAAACGTAAGCGATAATCAACACACCTACCATGACAACTGCATAGTCGAAGTCTAAACCGAATAGTAATTCAATCAATTTACCTGCCCCTACCATCTGAGCAATCAGATACAGGATAACAACAGCAATACTACCGAAAGCCGCTAATACACGGATTGGCGTTTGCTTGAAACGGTAAGCAGCAACATCGGTAAAAGTATATTTACCTAAGTTACGTAGACGCTCTGACATTAAGAATAAGATAATCGGCCAACCTACCAAGAAACCAATGGCAAAAATCAAACCATCGTAACCCTTAAGGTAAACCATACCTGTAATACCCAAAAACGAAGCAGCTGACATATAGTCACCGGCAATCGCTAGACCATTTTGCAAACCAGTAATACCACCACCAGCCGCATAAAAATCTTTAGCGGACTTAGTACGCTTTGCAGCCCAATAAGTGATATAGACAGTTAGACCAACAAATGCGACAAACATCGAAATTGCAGGCCAGTTGGTAGCTACTTTAGTGCCATCAGATTCAATCGTACCCGCTGCCATTGCAACCATTGGCAACAGTGCCAAAAGCATAAAGCTAAATAATGTTTTGAAAAGTGAGTTCATCATTCAACCTCTTTCTTAATTTTTGCTGTCAAAACGTCAAAATCATCATTTGCTTTCTTAACGTAATAACCCGTTAATAAAAAAGAAAATATAATAATGGCGACCCCAATAGGGAAACCAATTGACACATACTCTCCACTGACAATTGTTGTGAAGAACTCAGAGTTAAATGCTAATAGCATAATGTACCCGTAATAAACCACCAGTATAGAAAGTGACAACTTCCAGGCTAAGCTGGTGCGTTCCTTTACTAACTGCTGATATTCTGGAAGACTTTTAATCTTCTCTATCTTAGCTTGATCCAATGTATCTCTCCTCGGTTGAGATGTTCTAAAATGGTACGTTATTACCCGTCCTTACCTAAGCTCTAGTCGAAACCTAATTTGGTAGGCAGGCATAAAATACACACCTTTTTATGGCATTAATACCAATAAACCTCTTTATTATCAGCCTTTACCACCCCTAGTAACAACAGGTATTACTGATGAGTGACTATAAAAATTTTATGACCTCTATCTAAAAAAACCTCGCACAAAATTATGATTATTTTTCATCACGTTAAGATTTTTAAAAAAGCTCTAAGTTCTTTTGTAAAAGAATCACAACGTCATAAAAAATATAAAAAAAAGCCCTATTTGACCAGGCCTGGTCAAAATAGGGCTTTTTCGATAGCCACTTAGTTAAACAAAATTCGCTTAACAAGCGTACTTAGCTCTTTTAAAAATGAGCTTATTTCTGATTTTTAAACTGATCCAAAATACTTGGATCTTCAAGTGTTGAAGTATCCTGAGTCACTTCCTCGCCTTTAGCAATCGTTTTCAATAAACGTCGCATAATTTTACCAGAGCGTGTTTTCGGTAAGTTCGTTCCAAAACGGATCTCATCTGGCTTAGCAATTGGGCCAATCTCTTTGGCAACCCAATTACGTAACTCTAGAATTAATGCCTCGCGCTCAGCGCCTTCAGGAGTATCGACATTCAATACCACAAAAGCTGAAACTGCTTCGCCTTTAATATCATGCGGACGTCCTACTATGGCCGCTTCTGCCACTAAAGGATGAGAGACTAAAGCCGATTCAATCTCCATAGTTCCCAAACGATGGCCTGAAACATTTAAAACATCATCAATACGGCCTAAAATCCAGAAATAACCATCTTTGTCTTTATGGGCACTGTCTCCGACGACATAGTAATTATTCCCCTCTAATGGGAAATAAGTGTCTTTATAGCGCTGATCATCGTTCCAAATAGTACGGATCATCGAAGGCCATGGTTGCTTAATGATTAATAAACCACCATCACCCGGCCCTAACTCATTACCATCTTCATCTAAAATTGCGGCATCAATGCCTGGTAAAGCTTTGGTACAAGAACCTGGTTTAAGCGACGTGATTGGGAAAGGCGCAATCATGTGCGCACCGGTTTCTGTCTGCCACCAAGTATCAATAATCGGACAACGACTGCCACCAATAACTTCGTAATACCACATCCAAGCCTCTGGATTAATCGGCTCACCGACTGTCCCCAAAATACGTAATTTAGAAAGGTCATACTTATTCGGTAAATCCCCACCAAATTTCATTAATGCACGAATCGCCGTTGGTGCCGTATAGAAAACGGTGACGCCGTGATCTTGACAGACCTGCCAAAAACGTCCAGCATCAGGATAAGTTGGTACGCCTTCGAACATTAACATCGTTGCGCCGACCGATAAAGGTCCGTAAGCGACATAAGTGTGCCCAGTAATCCAACCTACATCCGCAGTACACCAGAAGACATCACTGTCGTTTAAATCAAACATCCATTCATTGGTGACATGCGCATTTAGCAGATAGCCACCGGTACTGTGTTGAACGCCTTTTGGCTTACCGGTTGAACCTGAGGTATAAAGCAAAAATAGAGGATGTTCCGATTCCACCATAACAGGATCATGATAGTCACTCATACCTGCTTCAGCCTCAAACCAATCAATATCACGGCCTTCTTTCATCATCACTTCATCATCTGTTCGGCGATATACAATGACTTTTTTAATACTGTCACAACCTTTTGAAAGCGCTTCATCCACAGCACCTTTTAAAGGGATGGTCTTGCCACCACGACGACTGCCGTTGGTGGTAATCACCAACTTAGCACCCGCGTCTTCTATACGATCTTTAAGCGCTTCTGCAGAGAAACCACCAAATACAATTGAATGTATTGCGCCAATACGAGCACACGCCTGCATCGCGATAACGGCTTGAGGAATCATTGGCATATAGATAATAACGCGATCGCCTTTAGTGATGCCTTGTGCCGTCAGCGTATTGGCAAAACGACAAACGTGATCATGTAACTCTTTATAGGTATAACGCTCTATATCACCCTGATCACCTTCAAAGATAATCGCCAACTTATCGCTCTTAGTATCCAGGTGTCGATCAATACAGTTATAAGAAACGTTTAATTCACCATCCGTAAACCACTTGTAATGCGGCGCATTTGAGTCATCTAGGCCGACTGTAAAGGGTTTTGACCAAGAGAGTTTTTCACGCGCTAAGTCAGACCAAAAGCCAACATTATCTTTCGCGGCCGCCGTATACATTTCATCTAGCTTATTTTGAGTAATCGCAACACTGGCTAGGGTTTCAGCAGAAGGCTCAAAAACACGCGTTTCAGTTAGGATAGATTCGATTTTAGACATGGAAACACTCTCTGTGATTTTTCAAGAATTGATGGCAACGCCATTTCATAATAATTATCGCATAAGTTTACCTTGCTCCCCTTCAAATTTAAAGGACTCTCCGCAAAGTTTCCCATAATAAAAGCGAATAACTTAACTTCACTCATTTAAAGCTTTATTGAGTAAGCTCCATTTGGTTTAAAACTTAATTAAATCTCACTTCACTGAGTTTGTTTTTAATGCAATGACCTTAATGTAAAATGAATACCCTAACTTCATTAAAATTCTCCTTTAAGATTGATTTAAGAACTAGATCAAACAGTTTTAGCCTTAAAAACAGAGAGCGTGAAAATGCGTGCCTTTATCGCCATCCCCATAGATCAGCAGACAAGCCAGCTATTAATTGATAATGTCCAAACTTTAAAAAGTACGGCCTGGGGAAAGAAAATAATTTAGTTTCCACTGAGAAACTACCACGTAACTCTACAGTTTTTAGGAGGCAAGCTCGATCCAGAGAAGGTAGCCGATATTGTCGCGAGCATGCCGAACGGGTTTGCCGAGGGCATGAGTTTTTTGAGGCTGAAATTAAAGGCATTAGACTCTTTCCAAACCAGCACGCGCCCCATATGATTGCCGCCAGTTTGCAAAACACACTGTTATTAAACTACCTGGTTAGAGAGATTGAAGAGCAACTCAAGGCGTTTGGGCTTAACCGTTCCAAGCAGGCCTTTAGACCCCATATAAGCTTAGGTAAAATACCCAAAACAGCTGATGCAGAAACCATCGAAATCCCTTCTGTCCTACAAAATTGTCACGATATGAGAGTGACAGTAGATCAGTTGACACTCTATCAAAGCAAGTTTCCTTGTTATAGTGTTGTGCAAACTAAATGGCTTGAACGCTATGATTAACGACCAACGATAAAGGATTCACTCAAATGAACGTCACACAGGCTATTAAACAACGTCATTCGACAAGAGCTTACTTAGACGAGGCCGTCAGCCAGCAGCAGGTAGAGAGTATTTTGGAGTCGGCACGCTTTGCGCCTTCAGGCGTCAATACGCAACCCTGGCAGGTTGCGATTGTGAGCGGACAAAGTAAATCATCACTGCAACAACAGATGCAAACGGCGTTTGAAAGCGGTGAAAAAGAGTCGATGGATTATCACTACTACCCGACGGACTGGGTAGAACCTTATAAAAGCCGTCGTATTGCGACTGGCACAGAACTTTATAAAGCCTTAAAAATTTCACGTGAGGATAAAGAGCGACGCATTCAACAATGGCAAGCCAATTATCGCGCTTTTGACGCTCCGATTATGCTGTTGTTTTTTATGGATCCAGTATTAGAAACGGGTTCGTATCTGGACTATGGTATGTTTCTACAAAACATTATGTTACTGGCTGAAGAAGAGGGGTTAGCCACTTGCCCCCAAGGCGCTTTAGGAGAGTTTCCTAAACTGATTAAAAACTTCCTCAACTATGATGAGTCGCTGATTTTATTAGGTGGGATGGCGTTAGGTTACGAAGATAAAGAACATGCGGTCAATCAGTACCGCACCCCTCGAGTAGAGGTGGCTGAGTTTAGCCAATTTTTTGAATAAAAAACATTCTTGAATTCACATAGGAAGTGGCTTTTAAAACCGCTTTTGAAGTGGTCTTATTTAATGTCATCTTTACCAAAAAATTTAAAAGTGACCAGGCCTGGAATGTCCTGCGGCCTTACCAAACCATGTGAGCGTAGAGCCACTTGTGACAACACCATAATTTATGGTCTATACAACCACTTCCGGCTGCCAACCTTGTGCCGCCAGCGCTTCTAACAAATCGTCTTCAGGCAGATACAAATTGCCATCATTACTTTTCATCTGAACATTCGCAATTTGATTGGTGTAATCAATCACTACAGGCAATCCAACTTCGGCACTATAAGCCCCTAATAAAATTTTTAATTCATTGATCTTATTCAATGGCACCGTCAACTCATTGACCGATAACTTAATCGCCCTGGCCTTTTCCACTCGTGCCTCAGCTAAGGTGACAATCTGCTCTGCATCCAGTTTGATACCACCATTAAAGGTGTCCTCTGCAACTTCACCATAGGCCAACACCACCATATCTACTTTAACAGTGTCTTTAATCGCTTCATAAACCGCTGGGCGCATCACAATATCAAGACGTGCTGTTTTATCATCCAAAGCCGCAAAGCCCATTCTTTGACCATTACGTGTGGTTTTATTACGCAATTCCATGACTAAACCCGCTACCCAAACTTTTTTCCATTTTTCCGGGCGTAAGCTAGACAACTTACCGTTGACCAATGTGGAGAGTTCTTTTTGGTACATATCAATTGGATGGCCTGTCATATAAAGACCCAGCGTCACTTTCTCACCTTTCAAACGCAGCTTTTCGGACATCTCTGGTACATTTAACAGTTGAGAATCACCGCTCTCTTCAACCGACAACACTTCACCAAATAGATCATTTTGACCAAACTCGTCATTTTTGAGCTGCTGATCTGCCTGTTTGAGCGCCATTGGAATACTCTCCAATACCGACTGACGATTATCGTGCAAACTATCAAAAGCACCGGCTCGTACCAGCGCTTCTAACACACGACGATTGACCTTTTTACCAACACGCAAACAGAAGTCGAATAGATCTTTAAACTCTCCATTGGCAGTACGCTCAACAATCACACCTTCCAAAGCCGCTTCACCCGCGCCTTTAATGCCGCCCAAACCATAATTCACGGTTCTCTCAGCGTAGGGTTTAAAGTGCACCTGACCGGTATTGATATCGGGTTGCATCACCGTTAAACCCATTGCATAACACTCGTTCACCATGTGAACGACTTTCTCGGTGTTATCCATATCCGATGAAATCTGTGCCGCCATAAACTCAGCGGGATAGTGCGTTTTTAGCCAGCCAGACTGATAAGAAACTAATGCATAAGCGGCCGAGTGGGATTTGTTAAAACCATAACCCGCGAACTTCTCTACTAAATCGAAAATCTTCATCGCCAGCTGGCCGTCAATGCCATTTGCAATGGCGCCCGCCTCAAAACCAGAACGCTCTTTAGCCATCTCTTCGGGCTTCTTTTTACCCATGGCACGACGAAGCATATCCGCCTGACCTAATGAGTAACCCGCCAATATCTGAGCAATCTGCATAACTTGCTCTTGATACAGAATAACCCCGTAGGTTGGTTCTAGAGTCTCTCTAAGGCTCTCATGTTGATATTGTGCATCCGGATAGGAAACCTTCTCTTTACCATGCTTACGCGCGATAAAGTTATCAACCATGCCGGATTCAAGCGGTCCAGGACGGAACAAGGCGACCAAAGCGATAATATCTTCAAAGGAATCGGGCTTTAGGCGGACGATCAAACTCTGCATACCACTGGATTCCAACTGGAAAACCCCGGTGGTTCTACCGGTTTTAATCATTTCAATAGTGGGCTGATCGGCTAGAGGGATACGCGCGATATCGACAAAACCTTCATCGCCCTCTTTTTTATTGACGTTAATCGACTGCAATGCCCAATCAATAATGGTTAGGGTTCTTAACCCCAAGAAATCGAATTTAACCAAGCCGACTGTTTCAACATCGTTTTTATCAAGTTGCGTCACGACACTAGAGCCATCCGGATCAGATAATACTGGGCAGAAATTATCTAAAGGTTTCGGTCCAATGACCACACCACCAGCATGCTTACCGGTATTACGCACAGTGCCTTCTAGCTTGAGGGCGTACTCGAGTAACTGACGCGCATCCTCATCATTGTCATATTTATTTTGTAACTCCTCTTCTTGCGCTAAAGCCCCTGCCAATTTAATGCCTAATTCATTCGGAATCAGTTTAGCAATGCCATCGACCACGCCATAACCCAAGCCTAATACACGCCCAACATCACGCACGACCGCCTTAGCCGCCATAGTACCGAAAGTGACAATCTGAGAGACGTGATCACGACCATAATGTCGCGCCACGTAATCAATGACTTCATCACGACGATCCATACAAAAATCGATATCGAAATCGGGCATGGATACACGTTCTGGATTTAAGAAACGCTCAAAGAGCAAGTCATATTCAATTGGATCTAAATCGGTTATTTTCAAGGAATAAGCGACCAAAGAGCCCGCCCCCGAACCACGACCGGGACCCACAGGTATCTGTTGGTTTTTACCCCATTGGATGAAGTCAGCAACGATTAAGAAATAACCAGGAAAACCCATTTCCAGGATAACGTCTAACTCGAACTTGATGCGTTCGTAATATTCAATGCGCTTAAGGTCATAGGCGTCTGAATCTAAGTGGCCAAATAAAAAGGCTAGCCGCTCCTCTAACCCTTTATGACTCTCGGCAATAAAAAACTCATCCATCGTCATGCCTTCCGGCACGGGGAAGTCAGGTAAAAAATAAGTATCTAAAGTAAGATCCAAACTACAACGTTTGGCAATTTCAACCGTATTAGTAATGGCTTCTGGCACATCAGCAAACAGTTCAACCATCTCATCGGTCGTTCTAAAGTACTGCTCTTCTGAATAGAGCTTAGGACGATTTTGATCGTCAAGGATATAACCTGCGCCAATACAAGTACGAACTTCGTGGGCTTCAAAATCTTCAGGTTTAGCAAAACGCACATCATTAGTGGCGACGACAGGCAAGTCATAACGCAAAGCAACGTCAATCGCTAACGTCAGATAGGCCTCTTCCTGTGGGCGACCTGTGCGAATCAGTTCCAGGTAAAAACGGTCAGCGAAGTGTGTCTGCCACCACTTAATACGACTTGCGACTAGGTTCGGCTTTTCAGCTAATAAAGCAACCCCAACATCCCCTAAACGCGCGCCCGAAAGGGCAATCAAACCTTCGTTAAACTCCTCTAACCATTCGCGCTTTATTAAACCGAGCATATTGTTTTGATAAATTTTCTGGTTCTTTAAATAACTCTGCGAAATCAGGCGTGATAGATTTAAATAACCGGCTTCATTTTGAACCAGCAAGACCATCTTAAAAACGTCACCACTTTCATCTTCAATAAAGACTTCCGAGCCGATAATAGGTTTGATACCTGCACCCATTGCGGCCTTATAGAACTTGACTAAGGCAAAGAGATTATTCTGATCCGTCAATGCCATAGCGGGTTGCTCACAACCTTGCACTAATGCCACCAATGGCTTAATGCCTAAGGTGCTGTCGACAACTGAATATTCTGAATGGACGTGAAGATGAACAAATTGAGTCATAATAATAGAAAGTTCGCTACTGAGCTTTGTACTGATTTACGTACTAAAACATGGGCTATAAAATAAGGTTAATACTTAAGGCTAGATCTAAGCCTTTAATCAAGGCTTAAATAATTTAGGTTATTCTAACGGTTTATGGTCTCGTTAGTGCTAAAATTACAGAATATAAATTGTTTAAAACCATTCAAATTCATTGTTAAACAATCACAAAACCTCCCTCAATCGAGCTATACCACTAAAGCACTTATGACAGACATGCCTATTAACACTCCTTTCTGGTTAGACCCCAAACCCGTGCTATTTCCGCCGACCAATTTGGCTTTAACAGAACCTGACGGATTACTCGCCGTGGGCGGTGCTTTAACGCCTGAATGGCTACTACAAGCCTACAGTAGTGGCATATTCCCTTGGTTTAATCCTGGTGAGCCGATTCTCTGGTGGACCCCCAACCCGCGCAGCGTTCTCTTTATCGATTCATTAAGAATCAAACGCAGTCTGCGCAAAACCATCCAAAAACTAGAGTGGGATGAATCCCTCACGGTGACATTAGATCAAAACTTTACCGATGTCATGCAAGCCTGTGCAACCGTTCCTCGTGATGACCAGGACGGCACTTGGATATCCCCTGAAATGTTAACCGCCTATCATTCACTCCATCAAGCGGGCCATGCCCATTCGGTAGAGGTTTGGCAAGAAGGCCAATTAGTCGGAGGCCTTTATGGTGTCGCCATTGGGAAGATGTTTTTTGGTGAATCCATGTTTGCCAAAGTATCAGACAGCTCCAAAATCGCTTTAGTCGCGTTAGCGATGCAATTGAAGGCATGGGGCTTTGAGTTGATTGACATTCAAGTTGAAACCCCTCATTTAAATAGTTTGGGTGCTTCTGCTATCCCAAGAGTGGAATTTGAAAGAGTGATTCAGCAGCAAATAAATCAGCCTTTTAAACCGCAAAAATGGCAATTTTCAATTGATTGGGCAGATGCGGCCTATGGGCACTGCCAGGCACAAAATAAAACACCTTAATATTTAATTTGACCAGGCCTGGTCAAATTAAATATACAGCTAAATTATTCGTACAATTATCACCACCTGCTTTAAAATTCACAGTAGAATGGATGGATTGAATAACGACTTGTAAGAGGCTGAAAAAACTATCCTATGTACTTGCACCCTGGTAATCGCCCCCGCTTTCTAAAATTAAGTGCCATCCACTTTCCAATCAATGCACTGCTCTCTGGCGGACATCGCCTGAGCGGATTGGCACTGATTATCAGCTTAATAGGTTATCTGGCTCTAGCCAACCTCTTGCTGATTGATCCCAGTGTTACCCTTATATCCATCTCTGACCACTGGCTTCTACTTTGCTTGCATACCGCTTTTTGGATGGCGCTAAGTTTTCATTGGCTTACTGGCTTACGTCATCTGCTCGCTGAACACTTTACAAACCCCAAGCCCTATCACATCATTAATAGCGATTTAATCACTGTTTTTCTGATGGCCATTTGGGTTTTTATCAGCCTATTTATAACTTACCAGGCCTGGTCATGATTGAATTTAACGTCAAACTCAAAAATCTCTCAGGTAAAAAAGCACACGTTTGGCAAAGAATCAGTGCACTCTACCTTTTGTTATACATCCCCTTTTTGGCCTGGACAGTATTGCAGCAACCCAAATTCCACACACTGTATGCGCTGGCACACAATTTAGCCGAACCGATTTTTAGCCTGGCCAGTCTAATCGCCCTGGGATTTATTTTGGTGCATGCATGGGTCGGTCTACGTGACATTATGATTGATTATTTGCCTCGCAAAAACTTAGCACTCTGGTTGACGATTTATCACAGTTTGCTTGCGTTATTATTGATCAACAGCTTATGGTTGGTTGTCACTCTTTTCGGCACTCTTTAATGAAAAAAAAGCCACTTACCCCCCTGCGTAACCCCCGACAAAACACCAAGCAAATATTACGCGTTAAAAACAGAATAGGAACTCTATGAACCTGAGTGGAAACTTTCCGATTGAATTTTATGATGCCCTTGTGATTGGAGCTGGTGGAGCCGGTATGCGCTGTGCGCTCAAGCTGACCGAAGAGGGTCACAAGATCGCAATGGTTTCTAAGGTCTTTCCAACTCGTTCGCACACTGTCGCCGCTCAAGGCGGCATTAATGCCGCACTGGGCAATGTCACTCCCGATAAATGGCAGTGGCACATGTATGACACCATTAAGGGCAGCGACTATTTAGGCGACCAAGATGCGATTGAATTCATGTGTCAAGAAGCGGCTGAAATTGTGCGTGAACTGGAGCATTTTGGAGTGCCCTTTTCTCGCCTGGAAAACGGCAAAATCTACCAGCGGGCTTTTGGCGGGCAGAGCCAAAACTATGGCGAAGAGCAGGCGTATCGCACCTGTGCCGCAGCCGATCGAACCGGACATGCCATATTACATTCACTCTATCAACAGAACATCCGCTTGGGCACTACCATTTACGATGAGTATTACGCGCTCGATCTATTAAAAACCCCCAAAGGTGAAATCGGCGGCATCTTGGTAATGAATATTCACGATGGCGCTTATAAGATTTTACAAAGCCCGCATACTTTATTAGCCACTGGTGGTGCAGGACAAGTGTTTCGCAATAACACCAATGCCAGCATTAATACCGGTGATGGTTTGGGCATGGTATTACGTGCAGGCTTGCCTTTACAAGATATGGAGTTCTGGCAATTTCACCCTACCGGTGTGGCCGGCAAAGGCATGCTAATTTCTGAAGCGGTGCGCGGTGAAGGCGGTAAGTTACGCAATGCCCTTGGTGACGCCTTTATGGAAAAGTATGCACCAAAAGTTAAAGACCTAGCCTCTCGCGATGTCGTCTCTCGTGCCATTGCGATTGAGGTCAAAGAAGGCCGTGGATGTGGTCCAGATAAAGATTATGTGCTATTAGATATTAGTCACATCCCAGAAGAAGTCATCACTGAACGCCTCCCCGGAATTCGTGACATTAGCCAAACTTTTTTAGGCATTGATCCGGTCAAAGAACCGATTCACGTCTTCCCTACTTGCCATTATATGATGGGGGGAATTCCAACCAACATCCAAGGTCAAGTGGTATCACCAGACGATTCAGGAGAACAAAAAGTTGTCCCAGGACTGTATGCCATTGGTGAATGCGCCTGCGTTTCAGTCCATGGCGCAAATCGATTAGGTGGCAACTCCCTGTTGGATATTGTTGTCTTTGGTCGTAAAGCCGCATTAACCATCTCAGAAACCTTAAAACTACAAGGCTCGAATCAGAATGGCATTGATCTAAATCTTCATACGATTAGACAACGCCTCCAACGTTGGCAAAAACGTAATGAGGTTTCTGCCGACACATCTGTTCAAATCGACAGTGTTATTCAAATCAAAAAATCACTGCAACAAATCATGGACACGGGCTGTGGCGTATTTAGAGACCAACAAACCATGCAGCAGGCATTCCATGATTTACAGGAGATTCAAGTACGCTTGGATAACGTCTGTTTAACGGATTTTAACGATGTCTTCAATTTAGAGCGCCTGGCAGGGCTAGAGTTAGAAAACTTAGTGGCCATCGCCTTTGCGACGGTAGCATCAGCCCTCGCCCGTACTGAAAGCCGAGGTGCACATTCACGCGTTGACTACACCGAACGAGATGACCAGGCCTGGTTGAAACATACTCTGTATTTTCAAGAAGAGCATCGATTGGAGTACAAGGCCGTTAACTTACAACCAAAACACCATGCGACATTTGAACCAAAACCACGTGTTTATTAATGTCTAGCAAATTTAACGTCCAGATAAACTCAAGTGTTTAATGTAAGGAACTGTCATGCAATTTATTATTAGTCGTTATAACCCTCAAATCGATAAAGACCCTTACAACCAAACCTTTGAGTTAGACAATACACTTCTCTCTGCCGACAATATGTTGCTTGACGCCTTACACTTACTGCGCGAGCAAGACCCAAGCCTAGCATATCGTTCATCTTGCCAGGAAGGTGTTTGCGGCTCAGATGGCATGAACGTCAATGGCCGTAATCGTCTCAGCTGTATTACACCTTTATCCGATTTGCCACAAAAAGTCATCATTAAACCCATGCCAGGCCTGCCGATTATTAAAGATCTGATTATTGATATGGATCTGTTCTATCAGCAATACAAAGATGTCGAGCCTTTTTTACAGAGTGAACCGCTCGATCTACAACACGAACACTTACAATCGCCTGAAGAGCGCGCCAAACTCGATGGTTCTTATGAATGTATTTTGTGTGGTTGTTGCTCAACCAGTTGCCCCTCTTTCTGGTGGAATCCTGATCAATTCGCTGGCCCGGCTGCTCTGCTCGCTGCCAGTCGTTTTGTCATTGATTCCCGCGACATTCAGACAATAGACCGTTTAAAAGACCTGGATAGCCCAACACAAACGTTTCGCTGTCGCCACATTCAAAATTGTACCGACTCTTGCCCCAAAGGACTCAATCCCAGTCGCGCGATTCAAGAATTGAAATCAACGATGGTTAAAGAAATATAATGCCCTTAAGTCTCGAATTGTATAAATCACAAAAGACGGAGTTTTTAGCAGATTTTGAAGCCAAACGCAGGAAGCTACTCTTTTTATGTAAGCGTGGCAACTTAGAAAGTGAGCTGCTATTAATCGCTTTCGTTGAAACGCTTGACCTGCAACTCTCTCCTGAAAAAAATCAGCTTTTTGAGACGTTTTTAAGTGAAAGTGACCAAAACCTCCTTTGCTGGCTGCTCAAACATAATCCGCAAGCACCCACCGAAAAAGTTGGCATTCCGACTGAATACCAAGCCCTTATTGAAGAAATACGCCTAAATTACCTGAAATAGTCCTTATAAGCAGATAATTAATTGAATTCAAACAACTAAGTTGGTATAATCCGCGCAAATTATTACAAGGGTTAATATAAAACTTATGGCTAAGCAAGACGTTATTGAATTCGACGGTGTCGTATTAGAAACATTACCAAATACACTTTTTAAAGTAGAACTAGAAAATGGGCACAAAATTTTGGCGCACATTTCTGGACGCATGCGTAAAAACTACATTCGAATCCTAGCAGGTGATACCGTTAAGGTTGAACTAACACCCTACGATTTGACGAAAGGTCGTATCACTTACCGCGGTAAGTAATTCCAGCGCAACCTTGACGACTGTATGTTAATTAGAGCCGTTAAAACCTGGAATCCATAGATCGAATCAAGCCCTGAAAAGCCTCTTAATGTCATTTCATTAAGGGGCTTTTTGCTTTCTTGAATTTGAATCCTAAGCCAAACTGCAATCCTGTTTAGCCGTTTTATCCAAGAGACCGTCACTCCACTTTTGGTAAATATCGATAGATAACCACCTTCAACCCTCTACCGGGCATCGCCTCTACAAACACCTCGGGCGTTGAAATGGATTCTATATATTCACAATCGGGACACTCTAACGCGACAGTCTCATGTAAAAACTGCTCGCTTAAATGGGGTGAATTTAAACAAAGCATTATCTGACTGTTAGGCTGCATAAATTCAGGAATACGGCGAATGATCTTTTTGTAATCGCGTTTAATGTCGACACTGCCTTTTTGAAACGATGGCGGATCACAAACGAATAACTCATAAGGGCCATGCTTTTTAATGCGCCCAAAAGACTTAAAGATATCAACCCCTTCAAACAACACCTTAGTCGTATCATGCTGATTCAAACGGTGGTTCTCACGCCCCGTGGAGAGCGAGGCCCGACTCATATCCAGATTGACCACTTTGGACGCACCACCGGCAATAGCCGCGACTGAAAACCCACAGGTATAAGCAAAAAGATTAAGCATAGCCTTACCTTGAGCATGCTCCATTACCCAGTGACGACCATTCACCATATCTAAAAACAGTCCGGTGTTTTGTGCTCTGCCCAAACTAATATGATATTTCAGTCCAGACTCTTCTACCACTGTCTGCGTAACAGACTCGCCTAAGAGCAATTCTATCGGTGCTCTCGGTAGATAGCGGTATTGAACCTGCACAGAACGACTTCCCTTTACCTGGGCCAATAACGTTTCAGCCAAAGGCAATAAGAGCTCTTCAGGCATCTCTTCATATAATGTAATGAGCACGACTGGATTAAGCCAATCAATAGACAGATATTCAAAACCAGGATAGGCGTGACCTCGGCCGTGAAACAGACGCTGCGCATCAAGCGTGCTGGGAACCATAAAGGTAGGAATATTGGGCGTGGTTTTAGGCATGGTTTCAGACATAATATATTCTTATTTAGAAAGCGAGTGAAAATGGGAAGAAGCGACTTTTAACAAGATGCTATTCATAAAATTAAAGGAACACTATCTGACTTTACCTTTTGTCTCTACCCTGCCAATAACTGGCAAACAGTGAGCCTGACAAGTTATGCCAGATACTGAATAAAGCACCTGGTAAAGCACTGGCCGCGCTAAAATATTGTAGGGCGAGTGCCACGCTGAGGCCTGAATTTTGCATACCGACCTCAATGGCAACCGTACGTGCAATAACGCTGTCGTAGCCGAGCTTTCTCGTGAGCCAATAACCACAAGCCAAACCGGTCAGATTGTGCAAGATAACCGCAAGTAAAACCGTCCAAGCCAAGGTTTGTAAATTGGACTGATTGAGTGCAACGACAATGGCGATAATCAATAGAATGACCCCCATTGAAAACAGCGGGAAAACAGGCCGTATTTTCGAGAGTTTATCGTGAAAGAGTCTATTTAAAGCCATACCCAAGAGTAACGGTAAGACAATCATTTTCAGTAACATCCATAACATCGAAGTGACTGGAACATCAACCGATTGGCCGAGATAGAACCAAGTCAAAAAAGGCAGCATAATGACGGCAACTAAGGTCGAGACTAACGTCATACTCACAGACAAAGCGACATCACCTTTGGCAAGATACGCCATGACATTAGAAGCCGTGCCCCCTGCTGTGGCACCGACTAACATCATGCCGATGGTCAACTCTAATGAGAGTCCCATCAGCAGTGACAAAAACCAAGCGGTAAATGGCATGATTAAGAATTGAATACCAATGCCTAACCCGACTACCAACCGATTCTGCCAGACTTGTTTAAAATCTTTCCAGCTTAAGGTTAACCCCATACCGAGCATAACCGCCATCAATAAGGGGACAATCCAAGACTTTAAATCCACAAAAAACTGCGGATAGAACAGTGCAAAACCACTGAAAATTAGCGCCCAGAAAGGAAATGCCATTAATAACATAGTCGAAACTCAGTGTGGATTTCAGAGTGACCAGGCCTGGTCATGGTCACTCTGTATTTAGGAACGTTCAACACGAAATTTATAATACGATCAGTGCTGAAGCTAAACCGATTAGGCCACCAAACACACCACCCCAAACCACTAACCAACCTAAATGTTCTTGAATCATCTGCTGAACCATCTCTTTCACAAGTTGTGGCGACAACTCTTCTAAACGTGCATCAATAATCTCAGCGACCTTGCTACGAATATCGGCCATGACATCTGGTTGATCCATCTCTTCTTGCAACAGCTTATGAAACGATTCTGTTTGAGTCATTTCAATCAGTGACGTTTTCATATTCTCAATAAAAGGTTCTTTTAACGGTGTTAACGCATCTGCTCCACCGAACATACCCAACATGCTACCAAAAGAGGAGTTCATTATGACTTCAACCAGCTTTGTAAAAGAGTCACTTAAATCAACCTTGGCGATCACTGGTTGTAAATCGAACTTGGACTCTTTCGCACTGCTGGCGACAAAGCGATCAATATTCTCTTGACTGAAAAACTGCTCCATCATTAAGTTTTTAATGGCGGCTTTAAAGGCTTCAAAACGGTTAGGAATCACGCCAGAACCGACCAGGCCGGGTACCTTTTCAAATAACATATAAACGGCTAACCAGTTGGTTAAGGCACCTGACAAGGCAAACAGTCCGACCATCATTACAATAGAATTATTTAAAAACCAACCCGTTCCAAGAATGGCGGCCGCGAAAATATTAGTCAAAACACTCTTATTCATTTCTTACTCTCTTCAAAATTAGACTTACTTGTTTTAAGACCGTTGCATTAGCAAGGAATTTTTATAATTCATCTGCGGTAGAGTGAGCTTCAAAGGTACTTAAATCGACCTTAATCTCACCCAACTCAGAGACTGTAAAAGTGGCTTTATCTTTCATCTCACCGGTTTCATCCAGCCCTATACAGCCTTGGAAAATATGCCAGGTATAGACAAAATGGACTTGATAACGGTTAGCTTTCAGATAGCTGACATGGGAAATTTGCATGCCGTCTTTATAGTGCGCCAACTGACTAATAAAACTTAAATCTCTTACCAATTTTAGATGAATATTGGCTAACTCTGTCGCGAAAAAATTCGCTAAAAATTTACACTGATTTTCATCGACCACAAAGGGTTTATTATTAGTCAGTTCAAGCTGCAATAACATATCAACCCTTAAAAAATTACTCGTAAATTGGTTATAAAAAAAGGGCCACCAGATCTGGCGGCCCTTTTTTGACTAAAATCACTCTCGTTGTTCAGCCACCACAAAAGCGACCGTATGGTGTTTTTCATCACTCACACTAATCGACCAATCGGTAATGCCTAATGAAACGGCTTTACGTAAAGTCGACCCCGTTAACGAAAGAATTGGTTGTCCAGATGACTTATGGCCAATCGTCATATCCTTAAAACAGACCCCTTGTGCAATTCCAGTGCCTAATGCTTTAGAAACGGCTTCTTTCAGAGCCCAGCGTTTAGCCAGAAAACGTTCAGGATAATGCTGATCGTCTAGTTCCACTAACTCATCAGCTGACAGCAGTCTATTGGCAAAGGCTTGACCCTGTTTTCTGTAAACCTTGGCAATACGCTCAACGTCGACAATATCGGTTCCAACTCCAATAATCATCGCATTCCCTCTTTCATTAACCTATTCTGCGAACGTCTTATTTCAAATACACTTGTTGGCGAGCTTCGACCATAATGCGCTTCATTTCGCGCACCGCTTCTGGTAAACCAGAAAACACCGCTTGGGCGATAATAGCATGACCAATATTCAACTCTTCAATCTCTTTAATGGCGGCAATCGCTTGTACATTGTGATAATGCAAACCATGTCCGGCATTGACGACAAGTCCTAAACGCACCGCATAGGCCGTTGCATGACGAATACGTTCAAGCTCGGCTTCAATCTCAGCAGGGTTAGTGAGTTCTGCATAGGTTCCTGTATGTAATTCAACTACTGGCGCACCACACTCACTAGCGGCTTCGATCTGAGTTTCATCCGGATCGATAAAGAGAGAGACACGACACCCTGCCTGCGCTAAACGTTCACAAACCTCTGTTAACCAAGGAATTTGGCCGGCAACATCCAAACCACCTTCCGTCGTCAACTCTTCACGTTTCTCAGGCACTAAACAGATATCTTCAGGCTCATATTGACAGGCAATTTTGACCATCTCTTCTGTAGCCGCCATCTCCAAGTTGACTTTGGTTTGACGCATCGCAGAGATCAAAGCAACATCTTCATCCTGAATATGACGACGATCTTCACGTAAATGTAATGTAATACTATCTGCTCCGGCCATTTCAGCATCTAATGCCGCTTTAATAGGGTCTGGATAGGTAGTACCGCGCGCTTGTCTTAGCGTCGCGACGTGATCAATATTCAAACCTAAAAAATTGGATTCATGATTATTCCTTGGTAAATTTGAAAGTAAACTCTTGCCGAGTAAATGTTCTGTGTAAATTGTTGCTATATTATCTAAAAAGTTGACGTGTCATTAACGGTTTATTGCCTAAATATTGATTGAGAATAGCTCTAAATAGTCGTTTCCACTGCCCTAAGCAACTTTCACAAAAAGTAGCTTCTGCTAACGCTAACAAACACTCTCCCTGAATCGGGATGCCATTACCAATGCCGTCCATATCCGCTCTAATCGCCCCATTTTCTGGGTAAAAATGATATAAAACATTGGCTTCTATAGGCTGTTGCTGAAGATCTACATCACAGATCAAGCCCTGACCAAGCTCATTAAGCAGTTGGTATTCAAATTGACGCAATGACCAGGCCTGGTCACTTCTATTTTTGGCCGCCAACAATTGATACAAAGCTTGTTGATAATGATTATAGAGAGGTTCTACCGGTACTTGTGCAAACAATAAACGATATAACAGCTCATTGAGATAGAGACCACAGATACTCGCATCACCGGACAATGGGAAACGTAAATTATTGAGTTCGACTTGTTGAATGGAGACTAAATCAGAAGGTTTGTGGCTTCGTTCACGCCACAAGACAGTCAATTGCTGAAAAGGTTGTAGTAGTGCCGTTTTTTGAGTCGCGGTTTTTCGCCCCCCTCTAACACCCCGTACTACGCCATTAAACTTGCCATAATCGGGCGAGAGAAATGTCACCAACGCACTGGTTTCACGGTAAGGGCGAGAGTGTAGGACAAAAACAGACTGTTCAATCTCCATTTAAATCCCTAACTCTTAAGATCGCCTACAAAAATAATGCATTCGAAGTAATTTTTAAGGTGTAAGAGAGCCTCTTAACACCCATTTAAAAGAACTTATAACCACTGGAAAACGAACTTAACTGCTGTAGTTATCGTCATACCCTAAACTGGCTAAAGCACGGGCATCATCAGACCAATTCTCTTTGACCTTAACCCAAAGCTCTAAATGAACACGGGCATCTAATAAGGTGATTAAATCTTTACGGGCTTGAATGCCCATGGTTTTAATCATTTCACCTTTTTTACCGATGACAATCTTCTTTTGACCTTTGCGTTCAACTAAGATCAACGCATTAATAATCCAACGATCTTCTTCTTTATCGAACTTGAATTGTTCAATTTCAACTGTCGAACCATAAGGCACTTCTTCACCCAAGGTACGCATCAGTTTTTCACGGATGATTTCAGCCGCTAAAAAGCGTTGAGAGCGATCCGTTACATACTCTTCTGGAAAGATTTTTTCTTGTTTAGGTAGATACTTAAGCACTTCTTTCTTGATTAAATTCAAGCCACTTTTCTTATAGGCTGAAATCGGAATCAAAGTATCCATTTGAACATTAGCGGCAACCGTCTCTAAAAACGGAAACAGATCTTCTTTGTTTTTGTAGTTATCAATTTTATTCATCAAGACAACTACGGGCGTTTCGATGCCTTCTAGTTTCTTGGCAACGGCGTCATCTTCTTTGGTCCAACGTCCAGCTTCGACTACAAACAGAATCACATCAACATCAGCAAACGCACTGTTAGCTGTTCGGTTCATATACTCATTAATAGATTTTTCACCGCCTAAATGCATACCCGGAGTATCGACATAGATAATTTGGTGTTCATCAGTGGTATAGATACCGTGAATACGGTGACGAGTGGTTTGTGGTTTATGTGACGTGATACTCAACTTTTGACCGAGCAACTCATTCATAATGGTCGATTTACCCACATTTGGGCGACCAATCACGGCCGCAAAGCCCGTTTGATACTCTGTCGGTTCTTTAGAGTCATCGCCACCGGCTAAAATAGCCTCTAGATCGAGTGTGCGTTTTTTTTCAGTCATTTTAGTCTTCTCTTTTACAGGTTATCCAGAGCGTCAAGTGCGGACTCAGCCGCTTTTTGCTCTGCTTTACGTCGATTCGAAGCCGTTGCTTCAAATTTGGTATTCAATTTTTCTACGAAACAAGAGACCGTAAACTGCTGTGCGTGTGCGGCTCCATTAACACTAATAATGCTGTATTCAGGTAAAGGCTGATTCTTTGATTGCAACCACTCCTGCAATCGAGTCTTAGCATCTTTACCTACTTTTTTAGGGTCTAACACTTGTAAACGGCCCTCATACAGATGATTGACCAATTCACGACAGAGATCCAGCCCACCATCTTCATAGACAGAGGCAATAATAGCTTCTACGGCATCGGCTATAATCGAATCACGTCTAAAACCACCACTCTTAAGCTCTCCTGGCCCTAAAACCAAATAGTCGCTCAAGTTATATTCACGACCAATCACAGCCAAGGTATCGCCCTTAACTAAATGTGCTCTGACACGACTCATATCGCCTTCTGGCAAGTTTGAAAACTGATGAAACAGAATATCTGCAATCATAAAATTAACCAAACTATCGCCTAAAAACTCCAACCGCTCATTGTTTTTAGAGCCAACGCTACAGTGGGTTAATGCGTGTTGTAGGTATGAAATATCGTGGTATTCATAACCTAGTTTTTTAGCTAATTGATGTAACTTAGCTAAACGTTCAACGGGGAGTTTTTCAGTTTTTTTGGTCACCATCTTATTTAATCTCCTGACCCAAACGATTTAACTGTAAACCGTTGTCCCAGTGCATCCAGATTCCAAATGCCTTACCTTTAAGATTTTTCGCAGGGACAAAGCCCCAAAAACGACTGTCATTACTGTGATCTCGATTATCGCCCATCATAAAGTAATGCCCTTCTGGAACCAATACAGTATCAAAATCGAGACTCGATTTATCCATATCCAACAAAACTTTATGTGTCGAGCCGCTTGGAAAAGTCTCTTTAACGACCGAGGCACCATTCATAATCGCGCCCGATTCCGTTCCGTGATACTCACCCATAAACTCACTTTTGACGGGGTCACCGTTAATAAAGATGGTGCGTCCAACATAGGTGATTTTATCGCCTGGTAGACCAACGACACGTTTAATGTAATCAACTGCTGGATCATTCGGGTATTTAAAGACCACAACATCACCACGTTCTGGCTCACTGACTGGAATAATAGTGGTTTGCAGAACAGGTAATTTGACACCGTAGGCAAATTTATTGACGACAATAAAATCTCCAATCTGCAATGTCGGATACATAGAACCAGAAGGGATTCTAAAGGGTTCAATAATGAAAGACCTTAAGACCAATACGACCAAAAATACAGGAAACAGTGAACGTGCGTATTCCACCAAGATAGGCTGTTTGACAGTCATCATGGCAGCTTGGCGCTTTGGACGCCAAATAATACGGTCTACATAGGTGATTACCCCCGTTATCGCGGTGATAATGACAAGAATAAGTTCAAAGCTCATTAAGATTCTCCCGTGCTTAATATGGCTAAGAAAGCTTCTTGCGGAAGCTCGACATTACCGACTACCTTCATGCGTTTCTTACCCTCTTTCTGTTTCTGTAATAATTTCTTCTTACGAGAGACATCGCCACCATAACATTTCGCCGTCACATTTTTACGTAACGCTTTAATATTGGCGCGGCCAATGACTTTAGCGCCAATAGCCGCTTGAATGGCCACATCAAACATTTGACGAGGAATAACATCCTTCAGCTTCTCAACAATCACTTTACCACGCTGTGCGGCAAACGCTCGGTGAACAATCACCCCCAACGCATCTACTTTCTCACCATTGATTAGGAAGTCCATTCGAACTAAGTCATCTTGTTGGAAGCGTTTAAATTCGTAATCCATCGAGGCATAACCACGGCTACACGACTTAAGACGATCAAAGAAATCAAGCACCACTTCATTTAACGGCAGTTCATAATTAATAGAAACCTGACCACCCGAATAGTGCATATCTTTCTGGACGCCGCGTTTTTCAATACACAGCTTCATAACCGCTCCCACATGCTCATGTGGTACCAGAATATTCGCTTGAATGATTGGCTCACGAATCGCTTCAACCAAACTCATGTCGGGTAGTTCTGATGGATTATCAATCCTGATGATTTCGCCATTTTTCAGTTCTACTTCATAGATAACCGTTGGCGCCGTCACAATCAAATCAATATTATATTCACGTTCCAAACGTTCTTGGACGATTTCCATGTGTAGCATACCAAGGAAACCACAACGGAAACCAAAGCCTAAGGCTTCAGAGCTTTCTGGTTCAAAATGTAAAGCCGCATCGTTCAAGCGCAATTTACGCAGTGACGCACGCAGATCTTCATACTGTTCAGAAGAGACTGGGAACATTCCCGCAAAAACACGTGGTTGTGCGGGCGCAAAGCCAGGTAACGCTTCTACATCAGGTTTAGAGGCATCGACCAAGGTATCACCCACTGGCGCACCATCAATGTCTTTAATTCCCGCAACTACATAGCCCACCTCTCCCGCACTTAGATACGGAGAAGGCGTGCGTTTTGGCGTAAAGATTCCGACATCATCGACCAAATATTCATCTTTGGTCGACAGGACTTTCATTTTAGTTTTCTTACCAATACGACCGTCAATGACGCGTACCAATGAAATTACACCCAGGTAGTTATCAAACCAAGAATCGATAATAAGGGCTTTTAAGGGTGCATCTAAATCACCTACTGGCGGTGGGATTTTAGCCACAATATCTTCGAGTGTTTCTTTAATGCCGACACCTGCTTTGGCACTCGCGCGCACGGCATCAGAGGCTGAAACGCCGATAATTTCTTCGATTTCTTCAATCACACGATCAGGCTCGGCAGAGGGTAGATCGATTTTATTCAATACGACCAAAACCTCTAAACCTTGCTCTATCGCCGTGTAACAGTTCGCTACGGTTTGCGCTTCAACCCCTTGAGAGGCATCCACTACCAATAGAGCACCTTCACAAGCCGCTAAAGAACGCGAGACTTCATAGGAGAAATCAACGTGTCCTGGGGTATCAATAAAGTTAAGTTGATAGGTTTCCCCATTATCCGCTTTGTAACTCAGCGTCACACTCTGCGCTTTAATGGTAATACCACGCTCTTTTTCGATATCCATTGAATCAAGCACTTGGGCTTGCATCTCACGATCCGATAAACCACCACATAGGTGAATAAATCGATCAGCAATGGTTGATTTACCATGATCGATATGGGCAATAATCGAAAAGTTACGAATATGTTTTAAATCGTCTGACATTGATGCTCCAGGTAGTCTCTGTTTAAAACCGGCTTAGGTCGATTTAAGCCGATTCAAAAAACAGACAATACGGTCTATAAAAAAAGGGGACTATCGTCCCCTTCCAGCTTATTCTTCAAAACGGATGTTTTTACAATTACTTTCAATGGGTTAGCCTTTCAAAAAAGGCACCTGCATATTCAATAACCGAATAAGGTTTGGTTTAAATTTAATTGCGCGTATTTTACGCTAATTTATGGCGATTCGCATGGATTAATCGCCATATCAGGAACAATGTAAACTTAACCGAGTCCAAGAAGAGCTTTTCTCATTCTCTTAATAAAGATAAGGACTCTTTAAAGCTTACTTATCTAGAATCAACGGTAAGAACAGAGAGTGCCCTTCCCTCAAGACACGTACCGCGACAGATCGATTCTTCGGTAAACTTTTTAACAACTCATCTAGTGTCTTGATATTCTTTACCGGTTTAAAATCAATGGTGACGATAACATCGCCTTGATGTAAGCCCGCGCTTAAAGCCGGATCTGCAAAGACGCTTATCACCCTTATGCCAAATGGAATTTTCAATTGGCTTAAGCTTGCTTTATCCATGACCTCAACTTCAGCGCCTAAAAGGTTGTGCATCTTACGACTGGCTTGTTCTGCCGCCGCGGATTCTGATTTATCCAGAGAAGCCAATTTAACCCTAACAGTCTTCTCCTTACCTTGACGTAGCAGCTTAACATCAACTTTTTTACCAATCGGTGTCACGCCGACAATTGGCGGTAAATCAGAAGACTTGGTGATTACTTTGCCATCAAACTCTAAAATAATATCACCTGGTTCAATCCCAGCTTTTGCTGCAGGCGTATCAGGAAAGGTTTCCCCGACCAAAGCCCCCATTGGTTTGACTAAACCAAATGATTTAGACAGCTCACTAGTCACTTCTTGCACTTGAACGCCTAAGTAACCACGTATGACCTTACCGCCATCTTTTAACTGGTCAACTACATTCATTGCAATATCGATGGGAATCGAAAAAGATAAACCCATTGCACCACCACTCTTGCTATAGATCATCGAGTTAATACCGATTACTTCGCCGTCTAAATTAAAGAGTGGCCCCCCTGAATTACCTGGGTTAATGGCAATGTCTGTTTGGATAAATGGCACATAAGTATCTTCAGGTAAAGCACGACCCAGAGCGGAAATAATGCCATGCGTCACAGTATGATCCAAGCCAAATGGTTGACCGATGGCCAAGACCCACTGACCGACTTTAAGCTCTTCCAAAGAACCAATTTTGGCAAAAGGTAAATCCTTAGCCGAAATCTTCAACAGTGCCACATCGGTTCGGGGATCTGAACCAATCACTTTTGCCTTTAACTCTTTACGGTTACGCATACGGACAATAATTTCATCTGCACCATCAATAACATGATGGTTGGTTAAGATATAGCCATCCGAGCTAATCACAAAACCCGAGCCTAGCGAATGGGATTGCTGCTGCTCTTGAGGAACGTCAGGTTGTTTACCACCAAACCGATCCCTAAATTTATCCAACTCTCCACCAGGAAGCCCAAAAAAATAACGCAATAACTCTTCTGGCATCCCTTGAAACGGGGCGTGTGGTTGCGATTGACTGCGATCCACCTTTTTTGTGGTACTTATATTCACCACCACCTGATTGTTTTGCTCAACCAGCTCGGTAAAATCCGGTAAGCCGTAACTATTAACGGTTGAAGCCATTGTCGTCGTTGCGATAAAACCTAGCCATATAGCCACTACTAAAGATGTTAAAACTGACATTTTTTTCACAATCGCGTCCCCTTATATTTTCAGAACTTCCAATATTTTTTACAAGCTAGGCCTTAAGTCATCTGCTGAAAATCGTATTTAATGACTACGACTTAGGTAAGCTTATCTCAGGCAATACCGGTTGATAAATCGTATGCGTCAACCACCAGCCCAAAGCCACTCCAAGAAAACCGCCAATAATCGCGGCGATATCTGCAACCGTGTCACTGGCATCTAGAACTCGCACACTCAACACACTAAACAACACTGCAAATAGAAATAAGCCCATTAATGGTACACCGTAGGCCATAAAGGAATGCTTAATCAATAGTGACTCATCTAGGGTTAATATAACGTGATCACCGACTTGAACATTGAGTCTATTTCTCACTTTAATGGCACTTTGAGAAGCATTCGTAAACAAAGTCGCCAGCGCAGACGTACCGCACCCCGAGGATGAAGCGCAGCCGCTGCAACCCGATTGACGTTGAGCATCCACATAGGCAAACTCTCCGTCAATAGAGGAGATAATGCCTGATTCACTTAATAAATGTGGTTCATCACCCGTCTGATTATCAAGATCAGCAGCCTGACCTAAGTCCAGCGGACCACTGCTGGACAAAGATTCTGTCTGCTGAGTATTTTCAATCACATTCTTATTCATTACTTAACACCACTTTTTCCCACTAAAATTAGAAATTTTATCCGCAACACCCACTTGTAGTTGCACACTGTTTGGTCCATAAAAAAACAGTCCTTAGCCAGTATTTAAATATAATATGCTACCATTAAATAAATTATTCAAGTTTAGTTCGTTATTTACGACTCACATTAAGATCAAGTTTACAGAAATTAAAAGGTTCCTGCGTGGCCACTTCAACCCATAATTATAGTTTAAAAACTGACATATTAGTCATCGGTAGCGGCATCGCCGGACTTTCGGCGGCACTTAAACTGGCCACGAATTACTCCGTCATTTTATTGGCAAAATCCTCTTTAAATGAAGGCAGTACTAATTATGCACAAGGTGGCATTGCAGGTGTTCTAGATCCTTTTGATAGCATTGATGCACACATTACAGACACCCTAGATGCCGGTGCAGGCTTGTGTGACCCTAAAGCGGTTACTGTCGTCGCAACCCATGCAACGGAAGCCATCCAGGAACTCATTGACTTAGGCGTCCCCTTTAGCAAACAGGCGAATAGTGACTCCTCCTTTCCGTTTCACTTGACTCAAGAAGGTGGGCACAGTCATCGACGAGTGATTCATGCCGCGGATCATACAGGTCAGTCTGTCATAGATACGTTAATTTCCTGCGTTAAAGCTCACCCGAACATCACCCTTTTACCAGAACATATTTCAGTTGATTTGATTTTGAATCAAAAGCGCAATCGTTGTTTAGGGGCCTATGTTTTAAATAAAACTAAGAAAAAATCTATGGCATTGCGGCTCGTTTTACGATATTAGCCACTGGCGGTGCAAGCAAAGCCTATCTCTACACCAGTAATCCAGACACCTCTACCGGAGATGGAATCGCGATGGCTTGGCGTGCGGGCTGTAGTATTGCGAACATGGAATTTAATCAATTTCATCCGACTTGCTTACACCACCCCAAGGATCGTTCATTCCTAATCAGTGAGGCGATTCGCGGTGAAGGCGGCATTTTGAAACTGCCTGATGGCAGCGCATTTATGGCGAACTATGATCCACGCGCAGATCTTGCCCCTCGAGATATTGTGGCCAGAGCGATTGACCATGAGATGAAAAACACGGTATTGATTGCGTCTATTTAGATATCTCACACAAACCAAGCGGCTTTATCAAAAAACACTTCCCGACCATTTACGAACGGTGCCTTAAGGTGGGTATTGATATCACACGAGAGCCAATTCCAGTCGTGCCTGCCGCGCACTATACCTGCGGTGGCGTAATCACCAATTTAGAAGGACAAACTACTTTAGACGGTCTTTATGCGGTTGGTGAAACGGCTTATACGGGCTTACATGGTGCTAACCGACTTGCCAGCAACTCATTGGCCGAAGGCTTGGTATTTGCCAAAATGGCCGCTCAAAGCATTAAAAAGGCCTTTCCTCTTTCTGAGGAAACAGAGCATGAAATTAGACCCTGGGATAGTACCGGCATCACCGATCCCGCTGAAAAGATTCTGGTGAGTCACGATTGGGATGAACTGCGCCGAGTCATGTGGGATTATGTGGGTATCGTACGCACTAACAAACGCCTCAAACGTGCCCGTCAACGCTTACGAAATCTACATAAAGAGGTTGATGAATACTACCACCAACATATTGTGACTAGCGACCTCTTAGAATTAAGAAACCTCGTTATGGTGGCCGAATTAATGGTGATGAGTGCACAACGTCGTAAAGAGAGCCGTGGTCTACATTATAATTTGGACTACCCTCATACCCATAAAAAAGCCAAACCGACCATTTTAAAACCAAAGTAAAAGCGTCATTTAAGTAGCCTTGATACGAAAAAAGCGCACTAGGCGCTTTTTTATGGTCATAGATTCAACTAGTAAGTGCAACACCTATAGGAATTGAAAAAGGCCAGTTGATAAGCTACCTTTTAAGTTCCTACACAAAAGAGGTGTTGCCCAATGAGCACATATCATCAACTGACCTTAGAAGAAAGATATCACATTTACGGACTCAAACGTGCCGGATATAGCATTACGACTATCGCAGACGAGTTAAAACGTCATAAATCGACCATTAGCCGTGAACTCAAACGCAATATTAAATCCCGTGGTTGGCGACCGTTGCTTGCACATACACAAGCCGTCGAAAGACGGTCAAGTAAAGCAAAAAAAAGAATATCTCATGACGTCGTCGTGT
>VCMI01000116.1 GCA_006222135.1 Thiomicrorhabdus sp.
ACACGACGACTATCAGATAAAGAGCTTTGCCAAGCGTAAACTTCTTGAAAGCATTACCAGTATTGGTGAGAAAACAGCCATGGACTTAATAACGTTTATCAAAGATATTAAGCGTTTTGACAAAGCAAAAAACCTAGGCTAGTTTTGCAGGGCTGACACCTCAAATCATTCAATCTGGGACGAGTGTAAATAGCTCCAGGTTGTCTAAAATGGGTAATGCCAATTTAAGGAAATGCCTGTACATGCCAGCCATTAATGCAATGGCTTACAACGTGCCATTAAAGAGATTTGCAGACGGATTAAGGGCTAAAGGCGTAGCAAGCGGAAAGATTAAAGTGGCTGTCATGCGTAAATTAATTCACATTGTGTTTGCTGTTTTAAACAGTGGCAAACCTTTTGATCCAGAATATAAGATGTGTGTTTGACTTAAAGAATCAAACACGGTATCTGGTATCTCCTGCGGCTTTACAAACCATGAGAGCGTAGGGCATGTCCTGCGACTATACAAACCATGTGAGCGTAGGGTCATTTTAAATTGGGGAGGATTTTCTTCAGGTAAATCGTTTGTATTATTCTCAGTTGTTTGATGAATTAGACTTTCAGGTGTACGAAAAAGCACATTAGTGCACCATGATGATGCGACTGTGTGAGTTTAGAGTACAGGATCAATATAAATAACCCTCTTAAACTGTTTTATTTTTGATCAAGTGGTTGTATTTTAAGAGTTTAAAATTTTTGGGCTGGTATAAGCTATATAGACTATGTTCTTAATGAAAGAGGGTTGATCTTGTGAAAGCAGATTTTAAGGTGTTACTAGTAAGCGATGACGTGGCTAATACACATGAAATTGAAGAGGGGTTGAGGAGTTCAGGTATTACTCAGGTCAAAATAATTTCGACTGAATCTAATGTGTTAAGTGTTCTTAATGAAGTGTCTGCAGATTTGATTGTATTAGATGTGAAAAAACCATCAACAGCATTGTTTGAGCAATTTGCAATTGTGCATGAGTTTTGCCCACGTCCCGTGGTCTGTTTTAGTTGTGAGCGTGATTCATTAGTGATCGCGAAGTCGGTTAAGGCTGGGGTGACGGCTTATATTGTGGATGGCAAAGATGCTAATCGAATTAGACCCATTATTGATGTGGCTATGGCGCGTTTTAATGAGTGTTTTGCGGTGCGTAAAGAGCTTGCTCAAGTTAAGAATAAATTGTCTGAACGTGCCGTTATTGAAAAGGCAAAAGGCTTGTTGATAGAGCACAAGAAAATGACGGAAGACCAGGCTTATCAAACGATGCGAAATCTGGCGATGGATCAAGGAAAAAAATATCCATTGTCGCGCATGAAATTTGTGATGTCATTTCGGCATTATCTGCTTGATGAATGTTTTATTTGTAATGCGATATATAAAGAGTGGCTTCAGTGGTTAAGGGTTCGGGTGAGTTTCTAAGAGTTGTGTTGGTGGATACTGATACCGCTCGATCAGCACTGTTGGGGCAGGCACTTCAAGATCAAGGCTTTGAGGTTGTCGAACGCTTAAGTCCTGGGCCAAGCTTATTGGCACAGGTCGCTAGAATTATGCCGGACATGATTGTGATTGATACCGATTCACCAGATAGAGATATGCTTGAAAGTGTCTCTTTATTGAGTGAGCATAATCCCTTGCCAGTGGTGATGTTTACGGATGAGGACGATGATACGGTTGTTCGTGAGGCAATTCGTTCGGGTGTTAGTGGTTATATTGCACGTAATACGGATCCAGATAGAGTTCGCTCAATTATGAGGGTGGCGATTGCAAGGTTTAGAGAGTATCAAGCTTTAAAGGATGAATTGTTACAGACCAAAAGTGAGCTGCAAACTAATAAGATGGTGCAGAAAGCGAAGAAGTTATTAGTTCAGCATAAGAATACAACGGAGCAGGAAGCGCATCAGGCTATTATAAAAATGTCTATGGATCAAAATAAATCCTTAGCGGATGTCGCGCAGAATATTATCAGCGTGTTAGGAATGGAAATATGAGGTGTTATTTGCATGTTGGATAAAATAAAAGTGGGGTTTAGTCCATTGACGGACAGTGCGCCTTTGATTGTTGCTAAAGAAGAGGGTTTTTTCGCGCAGGAAGGGTTGGATGTCACTCTTCGTAAAGAGGTTTCCTGGGCAAATATTCGAGATAAGTTAGTCTATGGTGAGTTTGATGCCGCACATATGTTGGCCCCGATGTTGATGGCAACGACCTTAGGGTTGGGTGGGGTTAAAAAGCCTTTATTGACGGCTTACTCATTTGGATTGAATGGTAATGCGGTGAGTGTTTCTAATGTGCTGTATGAGGCAATGGTTGCTTGCGAACCTAGGTTAATTGAGTGTCCTGAAAAAACGGCTAGTGTTTTAAGGCAGGTGGTAGAGGCTCGTAAAGAGCAGTCTAAGGCTAAGTTACGTTTCGCTGTGGTTTTTCCTTTTTCGATGCATTACTACTTGTTAAATCATTGGTTGCAAACGGCAGGGGTTGATCTTAATGAGGACGTCGAGGTTTTGGTAGTGCCTCCATCTCGTGTCGTTCAGGCTTTGGATGAGGGTGTGATCGATGGTTATTGTGTCGGTGAACCTTGGAATACGCATGCGGTCAAGCGGCAGGTAGGTGTGACCATTATTACGGGTTATGAAATCTGGAATAATGCACCAGAGAAAGTGTTAGCCGTCACTGAAGAGTGGGCGAAAAACAATTCGGATATTCATGAGAGGATGGTTTGGGCATTATATCAAGCAAGTCAGTGGATTGATCAAGCAGAGAATCGTCCAGCATTGATCTCTTATCTGGCGATGGAAAAGTACGTCAATGCTCCGATATCAAGTATTGAGAATGCGCTCAGTGGTCAGGTTTGTAACCCAGTTTGTAAAACTTGTCGTAGTGTTCCAAATTTTTCACTGCCATTTAAGCATCAAGCCAATTTTCCGTGGCAATCTCATGCTGAGTGGATTTTGCAGCAAATGCAGGCTTTAGGTCAGGTTTCTACAGATTTTGATATTAAAGCCGTCGTTGCAGCAACTTACCGGACAGATTTATATCGTAAAGTATTGGCGGCGCATAGTGTGTCTGTTCCGAGTGGTAATTCAAAGTCCGAAGGAGAGCATGCCGTTCCTTGGTTGAGTGAAGGGTATTTATTGGGAGAGGATCTCTTTCTTTAGTTTTCTTGGTTTCTTTCATTATCCAATGATCCATTGCACCAAAACAACTGTAATCTTGTCTTTTTGGTTTAAATGTCTGCATAAACCCCCTGTTAAGTAGAGTGTTATTAACTAACTACTTGAATTTTAACCATAAAATTATCTTGGTGTTTAATGTGTTTTGTTACTATTAAGTTAATCGAGTAATGTTGCTCTAGAATTCTTCCTGTTGATAGGAGGGAAGTAGAGCAATTATATCCCTTCTATTTATATATCTGAATTCTTAAAGCTTTGTACGTTTATTAAATACATTTAAATAAAGAAAGGGTCTTACCATGTCTGCATTCAAATTATCTCGTCGTCATTTCTTAAAGAAAACCGCTTTGGCAGTGAGTACTGCTATTGCACTTTCATCAGGTGTTTATGTCTCTAGTGCCTACGCTTTAGGCGCAGCCGAAAAGGAAGAGTTAAAGTTTGGTTTCATCAAGCTAACGGATATGGCACCTTTAGCCATAGCTCGTGAAAATGGTTATTTCGAAGATGAAGGACTTTATGTTCAGTTAGAAGCACAAGCCAACTGGAAAGTGCTGTTAGACCGCGTTATTGATGGTCAGTTGGATGGTGCGCACATGTTAGCGGGTCAGCCGATTGCGGCGACAATGGGTTACGGAACTAAAGCAAATATTATTACCCCTATCTCAATGGATTTAAACGGCAACGCCATTACGGTTTCCAATAAGACTTGGGCAGCAATGAAGCCGCACGTCAAGATGGATGGCGACAAACCTGTACACCCAATCAGTGCCTCAGCTTTAAAGCCTGTCGTTCAGTCTTATAAAAAAGCGGGTAAGCCTTTCAAAATGGGAATGGTATTCCCTGTTTCAACACATAACTATGAACTACGTTATTGGCTAGCCGCCGGGGGGTTAAATCCTGGTTTTTACGCACCTGACAAGGGTAATACTGCAGGAACTTTAGATGCTGACGTTTTACTTTCTGTTACGCCTCCACCTCAAATGCCAGCGACCATGGAGGCTGGAACTATTGAAGGTTACTGTGTAGGTGAACCATGGAATCAGCAGGCTGTTTTTAAAGGTATAGGTGTGCCAGTTATCTCTGATAACTCAATTCAAAAGAACAATCCTGAAAAAGTATTCGGTCTGCGTGAAGATTTCTATGAAACGTATCCAAACACAACCGTTCGTATCGTTAAAGCAATGATTCGAGCGGCCTATTGGTTAGATGCTGAAAACAATAAAAATCGTCCAGCAGCGGTGAAAATTTTGTCAAGACCAAATTATGTTGGAGCGGATTACAAGGTCATCGCTAACTCAATGACGGGTACGTTTGAATATGAGAAGGGAGATCAACGCTCTGAACCAGATTTCAACGTGTTCTTCCGTTATAACGCGACCTATCCTTACTATTCAGATGCAATCTGGTACATGACTCAAATGCGTCGTTGGGGACAGATTTCTGAACAGAAAACAGATACTTGGTACAAAGATATGGCTAAAAAAGTTTATCGTCCTGACATCTATAAGCAAGCCGTTAATGAATTGATTGCTGACGGTAAGTTTAAATCGACTGACTTCCCAGGAGTCGCTGAATCAGACGGTTTTCGTGGTGTTCAAAACGACTTTATGGACGGGGTTCCATACGATGGATCTAAGCCGAATGCTTATATTGACAGCATGACAATCGGTCTTAAAGGCGCAACTAAGCTTTAATTAAATAATAAATGTCTCTATTGGCACAGTGTGTTGATAGAGGCTTTGTGAGTATTCAACTAATTCAAAGGTGAAATGTATGAATCCTTTAAAGTGGCCAACAATAGAGCCCTTTTATAAACTGGTCATTGGGGAAGATCGTAGAGGCCAGCTTAACGCGATCGTTAAGATGGTTGGTCTGCCGCTTGCGGGTATTTTTATTTTCCTGCTTATCTGGCAAGGAGCCGCATCGCATATTAATACTTCTTTAGGTCAATTTCCAGGGCCTCAACAGACCTATGAACAGTTTGTTTCTTTAGTCGATGAAGCTGAGGCTTCCTCTATAAAAGAACAGGCATTTTACGAGCGCCAATACGTTCGTAATGATAAAAAACTGGTCGATAATCCAGAAGCAGAAGTTAAAGTACATGATTACACTGGTCCGCCTACTTTTTTTGACCAAATTGGTCGTAGTTTAATTACCGTTATGAGTGGTTTTTTACTGGCCTCTTTGATTGCGGTACCAATTGGTATTATCATTGGTTTGAGCAGTAATGCTTATGCCGCTTTTAATCCTATTATTCAAATATTTAAACCAGTCTCTCCCTTAGCTTGGTTACCTTTAGTCACTATGGTGGTTTCGGCCGTTTATGTCACGGATGATCCTATGTTTGATAAGGCATTCTTAAACTCTATGTTTACGGTTTTACTGTGTTGTTTGTGGCCAACCATTATTAATACGGCTGCTGGCGTTGCCACTGTGACTCAAGATCTCAAGAACGTCAGCCAAGTACTGAGCTTAAGTTGGTGGACGCATGTTCGAAAAATTGTGCTTCCATGTTCAATTCCTATGATGTTCACAGGTCTACGTATCTCTTTTGGTATTGCTTGGATGGTATTGATTGCGGCAGAGATGTTGGCTCAAAACCCTGGTTTAGGTAAGTTTGTTTGGGATGAGTTCCAAAATGGAAGTTCTGATTCTTTAGCACGAATTATGGTTGCCGTAGTCGTCATCGGTATTGTTGGATTTATTTTAGATAGAGGTATGTTGATGATTCAACAAGCCGTATCTTGGGATAAGTCAGCAACATTGCGTTAATAAAGCCAGTAGGGTTAGGAGAATTTAAATGTCAGAAGTCCACTTAGAATTAACCAATGTTGGAATGGAGTTTCCAACCCCAAAAGGGCCTTTTAAAGCCCTAAGAGATATTGATTTACGGGTTGATCAAGGTGAGTTTATCACTTTAATTGGTCACTCTGGTTGTGGTAAGTCAACCGTGTTAAACATCATTGCCGGGCTTTATGAAGCGACGGAAGGTGGTGTACTTTTAGATGGTCGAGAAGTGAACTCTCCCGGCCCAGAAAGAGCCGTGGTTTTCCAAAACCACTCCTTATTACCTTGGCTCAGCGCTTATGAAAACGTCGAATTAGCGGTTGACCAAGTTTTTAAGAAGAGCAAAACGGCCGCTGAGAAAAAACAGTGGATTGAGTACAATTTAAAACTCGTCCATATGGATCATGCGATGTATAAACGACCAGACGAGCTTTCTGGTGGAATGAAACAACGCGTTGGGATTGCCAGAGCTTTAGCGATGCAGCCTGAAGTGATGTTGATGGATGAGCCATTTGGGGCTCTGGATGCGCTGACGAGAGCGCATTTACAGGATTCCTTGATGGAGATACAGAAAGAGTTAAATAACACGGTCGTTATGATTACTCATGATGTCGATGAAGCCGTCTTGTTATCAGATCGAATAGTAATGATGACCAATGGGCCAAATGCAACCATTGGTGAAATTTTGAAAATAGATTTACCACATCCAAGGGATCGATTGGCGCTGGCGGATGATCCAGCTTATAACCATTATCGTTCAGAGGTGATGCGCTTCTTATATGAAAAGCAAAGGAAGGTCGAACACTAAGCTAATTTGATCGCTATTTCAAAGCGATCAGTTAAGCACTCTAGTTTGTTCAAAGAGAATATTTGCTGAAGCCACTCAAAATGATCACACAATAGAAAGGAGGCCTTATGCAAGAGGTAATTACCCTCTATAACCAGAATAGGTTGGAAATAGAGAAGTTGTTAATTGAAACTATTCGCAATAATGGTCAGATGATGCAATCGGGGGAGGCTGAAATAAAGCGGTTGTATTCTATTTTTCCAAGTTTGGAACTAATCTATATTGCAGATCAGTCTTATAACCAAACTTCCCCGAATATCAAAAGAAATTCTGTTGATGAAAGTTCAATCGGTAAGGATAGAACCTATTTAATCTCTAAGCTTGAAGCTAGAGATGAGAATGTGGCGATTAGTACTCCTTATATTAGCTCTGCTACGGGTGAACCTTGTGTCACTCTGATGTACTCTTGTGGTGATCAATATTTCTTCTTTGACTTTAATATAACTATTTTATTGACGTTGTTTGGTGTACTTGAACGCCACACAATTTTTAACCGAGTGACTAAGTATTATTATTTAGCGATCGGTGTCTCATTGATGTCGCGGTTTCAAGTAATAAGTGCAATTTAATCATGCTGCAAGTAAATCAACTTGCAGCCCCTTAAATAATTCATTAGGCGTTTTACCACCACGACTACTTCTTGGACGGTTGTTTAGYCGATCCATCACATATTGAGCTTGTTCCATTGTCACATCTCTCAAGTCCATGCCTTTTGGAAAATACTGACGTATCAGACCATTTGTAAGTCGTCGTGT
>VCMI01000117.1 GCA_006222135.1 Thiomicrorhabdus sp.
CTCTCCTTTTGTTATCTCGCTATGCTCCTGGCCTCTGTTTGCAGAGCCCATAAAGGTGGCAGAGCCCAAGAGCACCCAAATGGCGGCCGTCGCCATGCCAGATTTATACAGTGCAAAGGTGGCCAAACAAATTCTGTTCGCCGGCGGTAATGCGGTGGATGCGGCCGTGGCAGCGGGTTTGTTTTGGCGGTAACGTACCCCGAGGCCGGTAATTTAGGTGGGGTGGTTTTATGACCTTGTATACACCTACCTTACAATCCGATGATACGGATACTTTAGCCGTGCAGTTTTTAGATTATCGAGAAAAGGCTCCAAAAGCCGCCTTTCGAGATCTTTATCTCGATCAAGACAAGCAAGTCATTCCATATCGTTCCTTGGTCGGTTATCAAGCATTAGGCGTGCCTGGAACGGTCATGGGGTTTTGGCAAGCACATCAGCGCTTTGGATCCTTACCTTGGCAGCAGTTATTGCAACCCGCCATTGAATATGCAGAACAAGGTTTTAGGGTGTCACAAGCCATAGAGGATAGGGCGAAGTGGTTTCAAGGCTGGATCGTCGATAAAACCACTATGCCGCTAAACTTTATGGACTACTTTGGCAGTCTTAAAGCGAACACACTCTTTAAACAACCTGAGTTAGCGTTAACACTTGAGCGTATTGCCAAACAAGGCGCATCTGATTTTTATCAAGGAAAAACTGCCCAGCTATTAGTCGATGAAATGCAGGCGCATAATGGTTTGATTACCCTAGATGACCTTAATCGCTATCAGGCTAAGTGGCGTGAACCCGTGGTAGGGGAATGGTTAGGCAGGCAGGTTGTCTCAGCGCCTCCACCGAGTTCAGGTGGGGTGGCCATTGTACAGCTATTAAAATTGAAGCAGTTGTTAGCACCCCAGTTACAAGCGGCTTTAGCGCAAGCTAAAAAAGATGGAATACCAGAACAGGTGGTCAAAACCCATTTTTATGCCGAACTCGAAAAGCGAGTCTATGCCGATCGAGCACACTTTTTAGGCGATCCCGATTTTATTAAAGTGCCCATTAAGACCTTAATCTCCAGCGACTATCTCAAACAACGCAGTCAAAGTATTCTACTGGATGAGATTTCCGACTCTGAAAAGATGCGACACGGCAAGCTAGAGTCACCAGAGACCACACACTTTTCTATTATGGATGGGCAAGGTAATGCTGTGTCAAATACCTATACGCTTAATATGCCTTTTGGCAGCGGTGTCGTGATTCCTGGTGCTGGGTTTTTAATGAATGATGAAATGGATGATTTTAGTAAAAAGCCCGGTGTCGCCAATGTTTTTGGTGTCGTGGGTGGTAAAGCCAATGAAATCGCCCCTGAGAAACGTATGTTGTCCTCTATGTCTCCCACCATTCTATTAAAAGATGGGCAGCTCGAAATGGTGGTCGGTACACCCGGTGGCTCGACAATCATTACCTCGGTATTTCAAACGATTGTAAAACGTGGTTGAGGAGGGCATGAGTGCTCAACAGGCTGTTGATGCAACACGTGTGCATCATCAGCTTTTACCGGTCAATCAAATCGCTTACAATCCTGAATTACCGGAGGACGTCAAGGATGGGTTGCAGATGATGGGTTACCATTTGAAAAAGAACAACTATATGGGCGATGTGCAAATTATCACTCATATTAATGGACAGTGGCAAGCCGCATCGGATAAACTAGGTGTGGGGGTTTCCGACGTGTTTGAAGTGAAAAGCAGAGAGTAACTGTTTGTGAATATGATCAATAGGTGTCCAGGAAGACTTAACGTTTTGAAATAAATTTAGTGATGTTAATTCCATTATTTATTCATAGTTAAATAGATTCAACAGGTTAAACTTAAATTGTCATATAAAATATTTATAAGGGTATAAATTAAATGCAAGAGTCACGGTTCGACAAAATTAAATATTTTCCTGCCAGTATGTTCGGCATGATTATGGGAATGGCAGGATTGTCCATCGCAAGCTTAAAAACAGAGGATTTTATATCGTATGGACATGCTTTTGGTTTAGGTATGACGGCTTTTGTGACGGTCCTATTCGCCATGTTACTGAGTGTCTATTTAGTTAAGGTCTTACGTTTTAGAGAGGCATTTTGGGAGGAGATGCGACATCCTGTAAAAATGAATTTTGTACCCGCCATTAGTATAAGCATGCTGTTATTAAGCATCGCTTATCATGTTATTGGTTTAAATGACGTGTCTCAAGGTCTTTGGATGGTGGGCGCTACATTGCATATTATTCTGACGCTTTGGGTGTTATATCATTGGGTGCACCATGACTACTTCAAAGTAGAGCACTCTAATCCAGCTTGGTTTATCCCAATTGTCGGTAATATTATTGTCCCTATTGCCGGGGTTCATTATGCACCCGCAGACGTCAGTTGGTTCTTCTTTTCAATAGGTATCGTATTTTGGCCAATACTGACGGCAATTCTCTTAAATCGCATTATCTTCCATGCTTCAATGATGGAAAAATTATTGCCAACTTTATTCATCTTTATAGCACCGCCAGCCGTTGGTTTTATCTCTTATGTCACTCTAAATAATGGTGAAGTGGATGGCTTTGCTAAAATTCTCTACTTTTTTGCACTGTTCACTACTTTATTGATGTTTGTCTCTATAGGTCAGTTCATGAAAGTGAAGTTTGCGGTTTCTTGGTGGGCTTATACTTTCCCTTTAGCCGCGATGTCGATTGCTTCTCTATTGATGGCAAAAGTGAGTGGTTTTATGTTCTACAACATTATAGCAATGGTGATTTTAGGGTTATTGATGGTAATGATTGGTTGGTTCTTTACCAAAACTGTTAAAGCGGCATGGGCAAATAAGATTTGTACTGCAGAGCATTAAAGGTATCTGTAGCACAGCTCATCATATTCAATCATCGTGCACAATTAATGTAGCCTGTCGTGGATAGCGTTATCCTCTAAGCGAGGAGAGCTGGGCTTCTATGTGTTTGAAATAGATGAATCGTCGTTATAGGCTTTAAAGTTAACAACAATTGAGTATAAAAAGTGTTCATAGGGAATGCCGATTCAGGCTTTTTAATAAATATTAATTTTGGCGAGACGCATTTTTTTGGGATGACTTTAGGTCTTGGGTCATTTTCACTACGGTGGCTCTGGCACGAGAAAATTCCATATTGGTAATCCCTAGCTTAGTCATTGACTCAGAACTCTTACTTTGTATTTCTTCAGTGACATAGCGTTTATCTTCTGTGTGAGCGACAACAGATCGTGCAATATTCAGTAGATGAATCAATTCATAAATATTATGGTCCGAATCATCGATTTTTTGGTGGTCAGTACCTTGTAATAAAATAGCGCTATAGAGTGAGTTTTTAACGCGCCATTTTTTAGCGACATACACCCCAATACAGTTTGCACTGGTACCAAATGTTTCCATCTCTCTTTGGTAAGCGGATGAAGGGCTCAATAAACTCTTTAAATAATGTGTTTCATAAGTAGCGCTATCATAACGGCTCAACACGATATAACCGACGTTATGCAGTAAGCCAAATAGATAGCAATCACTTTTAGGAATATTCAATCGACTAGAAAGTTCAGCCAGTGCAATCGCAACTTTAATGGAGTGGTTAATGATTTCGGCACTGTCATCTGCAGATTCGAACACATACTCAATGGCATTTGAAAAGAACAGAGTAAATACACCTTGAACCCCTAATATATCAACGGCTTGCTTGGCGGTACCCACCTCTTTTTTAGAGACAAAAGATGAGACCGCTAGAAAGCGGGTGAGTAATTTTGGATTGCGGCTAATACATTTTGCAATCACAACGGTATTCGGATTCTTGTGCAATGACTCATCTTGCAGGGTCGATATTTCATTAGGGATTTTGGGAAGTTTTGCTTTATTTAAGATGTTTGCGGCGAGAGCTAGTCGTTGTTTCATACAATCCCTTGGGACATAAAGTCGGCTTATCGTAAGTAATAAGACGTTCTAATAGGGTATTGAACCACCAAGAATGATTATTGTCTAGATAACAATAAGTTAGAAATGTTGAGATAGTAATGAATTGATTTAATGGATAGCTTGATTAAAGTGGGGACGATGACGGCTGTTTATTTGCAAACACGGTACTTTTAATAGATTGGATTGTCTGATTTTAAAGGGGTTATGGTCATAATAGCCGCTAGAAAGGCTAAACTAAATTTAAGCCGAGGTCAGGTCGTATTAACCAATATTCAACGAACCCGGTTCAAATTGCTTAGCGTATTCAATTTTTTTATGCAATCACAAAATAGGTCACTGCAATAATCGCAATGATGATGGATGTGACAACCCACTTATTCTTTAAAGAGATGTTATTGTTGCGTTTTGATTTAAAGACTTCAACGCCCTCAATATGCGCATTATAGGCTCGATTCTTACCATCGTCTTGAACTTGAATTTGGTAAGTAATCACATCACCAATGTTCGGACGGCGGGTCATTTGCTTCAGTTCTGAGATGTGAATGAATATGTCACGGTCTTCATCTTCAGCACCGATAAAACCAAATCCTTTTGAATCATTCCATCGCTTTAGTTGACCTTTATAGGTCTTGTTGTCCGTTGAACTCATTATTAAACTCCTAACACTTAATCTTGGAAAAATTGAAACTACAACTCTTTTTGTCGATAGTCGACTCGTACAAAAACTCTATTATATTAATCTGATTCGATTCTGTCTCATTTCTKGTGAGATTTTAATCAATCAGGGAAAACTATTTAAAATGTGTTGCTAACACCGAACTAAAATTTAACGTAATTCTAGCGAGCTCTTACTGAAAAGCTATCSGTYGCTTTAAGTTTTATAATCGTTGGATTCGGCGTTTTATTATCGATTAACCAGGCCACTTCATCTTGTAGATTGGCATCATCAATCACTTGTTGCCACACTTTTTCGCCGGCATTCCAACGATAGCCGCGTGAGCGTAAGGCATCCTTAACGGCAAACGGCGCGCCGCTGGCTTTAACCAGTGATTTACTTTGACGGATAGAGTGCAATAAATAATGAAAAGCCGGCATTTTCTCTTCTGATATGGGAATGGACAGAAGCTGACAAAGTGCCTGTACATCATCTATAGCACGGTGGGCACCGTAAAAAAACTGTCCGACCTTCCAGCATAAAAATTCCTGGCTCCGTGAGCTAACGTGGGCTAAGTTTTGCCAATCTATTTGAGCGACCGAACAACCCCAGATTTTATTCAAAAACACGTCATGGTAACGTTCAAGTATCGGGCGGTCAAAAGCGGCATTATGGGCGACACAGAGTTGTACTTGAGCAATGTCCTCTGCCACCTTGTCCCAAGGAATGCTATGACCTTTGACATCGTCCAGTGTAATCCCTGTTACACGAGTCACTTCCGCACTGATTTCACCTTGAGGTTCATTTAAGAAATTTTGCGAGCTAATCACTTGATAGAAATTGCCTAAGGAATCGAACTCAATAATTTGATAGCCGACTTCAATCACTTCACAAACATCTGTGTCTAGCCCCGTCGTTTCGGTATCAATTACACAGACGCGGTGACAATTATCAGGCGTGGGTGCATTGAAGACTGTGGTCGGCTTGACCTTTGTTAATACCTGGAAATCATCAGATAAATTCAGTAAATTAGCACATTGTTGTTGATTACTTTGGTCGGTGTTATTCGGTGTCATCAAGTTTAATAAGCCCACATGTTTTTTGTTGTATCGTTTTGATTATATTGGATTGTAGCAATTGTTGCGGACTAAAGTAATAAGAAGTGTTCAAAAGACCGTTATTCATTCTTTTGGGTTAAATAGCATTGCACTCTTTTTAGCCGTTTTAATTGCTGTACCCATATAACCCGGAGACGAAGATTCAATGCCGTAATCCAGGGTAAGTGCATTTCAAGGAGACACCCTATTTCGATTCGTTTGCCTAATCTTGCCTTGTGGATAACCTGTAGACTATATGTACAAGACGATTTTAATTGGCGACTGATAATGGGGGAGAGTTGTCTTGGGACATAACCTAACAGGAGTCCGGGATTGTCTGCATTTAAAACTTCAATGCTAGGGACTCTGTTGTTTGAAGAGTCTTGCATTGTTGGCAGAAAAATTTGTAAGGCATAACGGTCATAACCATTGTCGGGTTCAGGGAGTAATTGCAATGCGGTATTACTGGTCAGCAGGTTTTCATCAAAGGCAATCTCGGCCGCATAATAAAAAGTTCCTTTAATGGGTAGCTGATAACTTTGTAACATACCGTATCCTTAGTTGTAATTTCTTAACGCTTATTCAACAATCATCAGGTCTAGCTGTTGTTCCGTTAAAACATAAAGAGAGAGTTTTTGAGAGAGAGGGCACACAAAACTCAGTTTATAAGCAGTGAGTTGTAAATCAGGCCGAACTTCTCCTTTTGTTGGTAGGGCCAAATCCAACGACTCATCGCCGTAAAGACGATCCCCAATAATCGGAAAACCAGATTCGGAGAGATGGCGGCGAATTTGATGTTTGCGACCCGTTTCAATATCAACCTCAACGCGTGAGATATTCAACTCAGCATTGTAGGCTTTTAAAGTGATATGGCTCACCGCGGCTTTATCGTCAATAGGCAAGGTTATGGTTTGTGCTTCTGCTGGAAATTCTCCCCAGATATTGGCTTGGTAAGCTTTGTGAATTTCACGACTTTCAAAAGTGTGGCTCAAGATTTGCGCCATCTTTTTAGTATGCGCCAGTAACATCAATCCTTGAGTAGCTCGGTCTAAACGGTGCACTATCCAGGCCTGGCGAGTTTCATTGTTTGGTTTGTAATGCATTTCCACCCAGCGATAAAGCGCCGTATGATCGCCCCATTTTGACCCCTGTGACAGCATTCCGCGAGGTTTTAGCCAAACCGAATAGCCCTGTTTATCCTCAATGAGTTGAGCAGGAGTCAACTCAGCATTTAATAATTCAGGGAAATAGTAAAAGTCCAAAATCATGCCGGGCAAGAGCGCTTTTTTCAAGCGTCTAAGGCGTTCGGGTTTAGTGGGTTTTGATGGGCTGAATTGAGTCAACCAAACAGCGCCCTTAAGGGCATAGGTTTTCAACTGTTGTTTACTTAAACCCGTCAGCTCCGCCAAGTGTTCAAGGGCATCTCCGGGATGCTTAATTGTAAGGTTATAGTGCTGCTTTATTGGGTTTGCATTCATAAAGGGTAGTATAAAGTAAAACGACTAAATGCATAAATCGGTTTAAGAAAACAATTGCTGAGCATTCTGGAGATTTAACGCATGATATGCCAGTTTCTTTATCAAAACCGCCCTATAATGACCTCTCATTAAACGATTTTTAAAAGTCGTTTCTGTCTTGACTCCGACTTATGCAAAGGTCTCATTAAAAGATAAAATATGTCTTTATTCTCGCCCTTAAAACCGAAAGCCAAAACTGAAACAAAGTCTGATTTGAATCACTTTCAAGTGGGTCATCAACAGCTGCCTATCGTGCGTACCACTCGCAAAAAGTCGATTGCCTTAAAAACACGTCCGGCCGGCGTTGCTATTTTAGTGCCCAGGAATTTTTCCAATAAACGTTTGTTGGCCTTATTGACAGGGCATCATGAATGGTTGCAAAAAACACTTACAACCTTAGAGTTACGCCACGCCTCTTATCAACCCATGTCACTTTTTCAGGGGAAAGAGGGAGATGTTCTGGAGTTTTTGGGGGCGAAAACGGTTTTTCGGATTCAGCATAAAGAAACCTCTTTGCATGAGGCTCTTGCTGAGAAGGTTGCAGACGTTTTGATAGAGGATGACATCTGTTCTCTTTATTGGAATGAGCTGCATTACGGCAAGCTGAGTGCCGATGAATCTGCGACCCAGGCCTGTCGAAATATTCAAACCTTTATGCACAAGCAAGCAGTGGAATACCTTGAACCTAAATTAGCCCATTATGCGCAGCAGATTGGTGTTCAACCGAAAAGCCTAACGGTAAAAGGCTACAAATCACGTTGGGGTAGCTGTTATGCCGATGGTCGAATCCAATTTAACTGGCGTCTAATGCAAGCACCCGCATGGGTGGTTGATTATGTCGTGGTGCATGAGTTGTGTCATTTAGTCCATGCCAATCACTCTAAGGCCTTTTGGGATTTAGTCAATCAGCATTACCCGCAAACCCCAGAGGCAAAACGGGTTATGAAAACCCATGGGGCACGCTGGATTCAACTGTTAGTTTGATTTGTTAAACCGTATTTATTTGCCATAATAGTCCGTCCTCTAAAATTACTAAAGCAACGGTTTTAAACCGTCTGTAAAATGCCCATAAGATCTTTTCTTAAAAAGCGAGTTTGATGAAAACCATTCATATCACAGCCAATAGTCGTTTAAGCGCGACGCTTAAACAGCAATCCATACAGCAGCAAAGTCATTCGGTGATTCAAACGCCGGAGATTATGACCTTTAGCCAATGGTGGACTGTATGGCAAGAGGGGTGTTTGCTCCGTGGTGAATTGTTGATGGATGAATTGCCGAGTAAAGTCTTAAGCGGCTTTGAAGCACAGTGGTTGTGGGAACAAGTATTACAAGAAGAGTTAGAGTCTCGCGAAACCGCTTTAAGCAGCTTATCGGATGCGGATGGTGGTCACGATACTCATGGCATTCAAAGCATCGCCTTGCTCAATGTTTCGAGCACAGCTAAACAACTCTACCAGGCCTGGTCACTTGCGCAATCCTGGTTTCCAGAGACGTGGTTAGAAGCCCCTTTTCACTCCAATGAGACGCAGTTATTCAAAAGCTGTCAGTCACGTTATCTCAAAAAATTACAGGCCAATAACTGGCAGGATGATGTCTTAGCCCAACAGCAGAGATTATCGTGGTTAAAAATGGGCAAAGGCAATCTGCCAGATGCATTTTGTTTACATGGCTTCGATGAAATAACCCCTCAGATAAAGCAGTGGCAAGCGACCTTAGAGTCTTTAGGTTGTCAGGTGACGGAAGCAGTCACGACTTCCAATGCCAATTTAACCAATCAATCTTTGTATAGCGCATTAGATGCACAGGATGAAGTACGCCAAGTGGCTCTATGGTGTGTTCAACAATGGCAAACCCTGTCTTTAGTCAAACCCGAACACGAGATTAAAATCGGCGTTGTGTCGCCCAACTTGGCCGATTATAAAGTCGCTTTAACGCAATGTTTGGATGAGCAGTTGAGTCTGAAAGGTTTGCAAGAGCTCAGCAGTAGACGAACAACGCCACCTTTTTATAATTTGTCTTTAGGAGAGTCTTTACTGGATCTGCCTATCGTGCAAAGTGCTTGGTTGAGTTTACAGCTGTTTCTACGCCCTAAAAAGCCGTGTACCTATGCCGACTGGAGTCAGTGGTTAATCTCGCCTTATAGTCAGGGCAGTTTTGTGCAACGCCAACAAGCCGATGCAGGTTTCAGACGGTCACAGTGGTCTAACTTTGCTTGGCCGAGTCTATTAGAAACGGAGTCAGCCAAAGCCTTACCCAAAGCTTTATTGCAAAAATTACGCCAACAAGCGCAACTCGAACTGCCCGCCAAATTGAGTTTAACGGAGTTCATTCAAGCCACTTGGGATGTTTTACAGTTGATAAACTGGCCGGGTTCTCGAACGCTGAACAGTGACGAATACCAACAAAAAACAGCGTTTGAAAGCGCGGTGACCAACTTTTCAATGGTCACCGAAATGGTGGGAAAGCAGTCGGTCTCTGCCTGGTTATCGCTCTTTAGACGTTTTCTATCAGAGCAGTTGCATCAGTCACAAAGTAAAGGTCTGCAACCGATTCAGATTATGGGAATGCTAGAAGCCGGTGGCCAACAATTTGATGCCTTGTGGGTCATGGGATTAACCGATGAAGCCTGGCCAAGAATGCCCAATCCCAATCCGTTTTTACCGATGGCGTTACAAAGAGAACAACGTTCGCCACGTTGCGACGCCAAGCGTGAGTTAGATTACGCTTTGCAAGTGACAGAACGTTTAGCGGAATGTGCACCGAGCCTGGTTTGGAGTTATGCGCAATATAAAGGTGATGCTGAGTTACTCGCCAGTCCGTTAATACAAATTCGTCGCGATGAAAACCAAGTCTTGCAAGAAATCAGCTTGCCGCCTTATGAAGCGTTGGATTACCGTTCGTTAGCGGAGCAGGTCTTTTTATTACGCGATGCCGAAGAGCCGATTGAATGGGTCTTAGACACCAAAGGACCACAAGTCGCAGAAGGATCAAAAGCCCCAGGCGGAACCGGTATTTTACAGGCTCAGAGTCAGTGTCCGTTAATGGCGTTTATGGATTATCGTTTAGGCGGAAAGTACGGTTTACAGAGCGTCGAGGAAGGTTTACAAAACACCAATCAGGGCACTTTGGTACATGCCGTTTTAGAGCATTTTTGGCAAGAGACCAAAACCCAGAATGCGATGTTATTGTTAACCGATGAGGCGTTGGCAGAACGCCTGCAAAATAACATTACGGTCAGTTTTGAAGAACTGCAAGGCACCATCGAAAACGCCTATTTAGAACTGGAACAAGCGCGAATTCTTGAGCTGTGTTTGTCATGGTTAGAGCTTGAGAAAAGCCGTTCGAGTTTTGAAGTGATTGCCACAGAAGAAAAACACCAAATCACACTGGCAGGTATTGAGTTCACTGTGATTATCGATCGAGTCGATCAGATCTCGGGTGAGAAGGTCATTATTGATTATAAAACCGGTAAAGCCAGTATTAATGATCTGTTAAAAACGCCGACCAAAGCACCTCAGTTGGCGGTGTATTTACATGCCGTCAGTGATGATGTTTCTGGGATTGGTTATGGTCTATTACACTCGGACGATGGGGTGAAAATCAGTGCCATAACTGCAGATGAGGATGTCTTGTTGAAAGCGCGTTCTATCCAAATATTTGCCAAAATGGCCGAGAAAGAGGGGCATGAGTTTTACGAAACAAGCTGGGTGCATTTTTTAGGGCATTTAAGACAGCAGGTTTCCGACCTGGCCAGTGATATTCAATTGGGTTGTGCCGAGATGGCCTTTGATAAAGAAACCGACATTCAATATGCCAATTGTAAGTTAGCGTTACGTCTGCCAGAGATGAAGCAACAGCAACGTTTTACCGACGATTTCGATAACGATGACTTTCAAGGGGAGGCTTAATCATGACAAATCACTCGAATACACCGACAGAAAAAACCAACCTAGATTTGTTTGTGGAACCAGAAAACGAACCTTCTTATGAAACTGCTTATGATGTTGATGGAGACTCCGGTTACGACCAGTCCACCCCATCTATGCAAACTCAAAATCGTCCAGGAATGAACGAACGGTTTGGTGTTCAAGAAGATACCAATTTGATTGATGGTGCCGCGCGATTTGCAGCCATTAACCCATTTACCTCCTTTATCGTGCAAGCGCCCGCAGGCTCCGGTAAAACCGCTCTGTTAACGCAACGCTTTTTAGCCTTACTGTCGCAAGTTGAACAACCTGAACAGATTGTGGCGATGACCTTTACGAAAAAAGCCGCCGCCGAAATGCGTGACCGTATTATGGGCGCATTAAAAATGGGCTTGTTGACTGAACTGCCTGAAAATGCCACTTTAAATGACTTTAATACCTGGCAATTGGCGAAGTCGGCCTTGCAACAAAATAATCACCAGGCCTGGTCACTGCTGCAAAACCCCAACCGTCTGCGCATCAAAACCATCGATGGTCTGAACAGTTATCTAGTTGGTCAAATGCCCTTGTTATCCAAGATGGGGGCGCCGTCGCAGATTTCACATAAGGTGGATTCATCCTATAAAGAGGCGGTGCACTTAACCTTAAAAACGCCGGCGTTAGAAGAGGCTGTGGCGCGTCTATTAGGCTTGGTGAACGGCCGCTTTAACCGTGCTGAAAGCCTGTTAATGAATATGTTGAAAAAACGTGACCAATGGATGGGTAATCTATTACGTTTAAGTGGCGATGATTCTCGCGCCAATCTCGAATCAGCCTTAGAGACCATTGTCCTAGATGAGCTCAAGCAACAAGTCACTAAATTAAGTCATGTTCGACCGCTGTTGGAGGAAGCCTGCCATGTGGCGGAGTATGCGGTGCAGAAGGATCAGCCCGATTTAGATATTTTATGTGGTGCTTGGCCTTTGAGCGATTCTCTGTCTGATATTCAGGCTTGGCAACGCTTGGCGGATTGGTTACTCACCAAAGATTCCAAAGGTGTTCGTAAGACCGTCACCAAAAACAATGGTTTCCCTGCGGGCAAAGGCGAAGCAAAAGAACGTAAAGACCAGTTTCTCAATGTCTTAGCAGGTTTACGAGAAGGCACACAGTCAAAAGATGTTTTGGATGCGTTAGCGATTTTAAAAGAACTGCCAGAGCCGCATTACAACGATGACCAATGGTTGGATCTACAGTGGTTGATCCAGTTATTAAGAGTCTCCTCGGCCTATTTGAAAGTGGTCTTTCAATCGAGCGGACAAGCCGATTTTATCGAGATTGCCCAAGCGGCAAGTCAGGCATTAGGTGATGAATTAGAGCCGACTGACCTGGCGCAACAGTTAGATTATCAAGTCAAACATCTCTTGGTCGATGAATTTCAAGACACCAGTAGTGAGCAGTTTTCATTGATGCGTAAGTTGATTGCCGGTTGGCAGCCCAACGATGGTCGCACTCTGTTTATCGTCGGTGATCCGATGCAATCGATTTACCGTTTCCGTGAAGCCGAGGTGGGTAACTTCCTCAAGGTCTGGCAAGGTAAGGTCGGGGCAGTCAATTTGACACCACTGAACCTCAAAGTCAATTTCCGTTCGAGTCAAGGTCTGGTTGATTGGGTGAATCAGAACTTTAGTAAAGTCCTGCCGAAAGCCAATAATATCGAAAAAGGTGCGGTGAGTTACAGCGATTCGGTCGCTTTTTCAACCGATCAAAATCCGGCGGTGCACAGCTTTTGGGCGGTGAATCGTTCACATGAAGAGGAAGCCGAAGAGATCGTGGCCCTGATTCAACAGCGCCTCTCGGAACTAAGCGAAGGAGACGGTAAAAGCATCGCTTTATTGGGGCGTTCTCGTTCCAGTTTAATGGGTATCGCTCGTCTATTGAAACAAGCTGGTATTGGCTTTAAAGCAGTTGATTTGGAAGCCTTGAACGAACGTCAAGAAGTCCAGGATAGTTTGGCGTTAAGCCGTGCGCTATTGCACCTGTCTGACCGTGCGGCGTGGATTGCATTATTGCGTTCGCCTTTGGTTGGACTGTCGCTGAATGATCTGTTTGCGGTCATGGGCAATTGGCCTTATCAATCTGTCTGGTCGTGTTTAACCTATCCAATCTCAGTTTTAGACAAAGGTTCTCATCCAAAATCGGACAATGACCAGGCCTGGTCACTTCAACAAATCCTGGTAGAAAAACAGCTTTCAGAGGAAGGGGTGCAGCGATTATTGCATGTCATTCCCGTCTTGCAACAGACCCTATCACGTTTAGGCAGTTTGCCTTTCTCAACCTTGGTCAGAGAGTGTTGGATTCAACTCGATGGTCCGCAGACGGTGGAGACGCATTTGGCATTGGAAAATGTCGAGGTGTTTTGCCATACTTTGGCGGAGTTCGATGGGGAGGTGCTAGATTTTCAGCAACTCGAAACCATGATGAATGCTCTGTTTGCACGAGCTGACAGCACGCCGGAAAGTCAGCGTATTGAGTTGATGACTATGCACAAATCCAAAGGTTTGGAATTTGATACCGTCATCCTGCCAGGCCTGGGTCGTAAGCCACGGGGCGATGATACCGAGCTGGTTTCATGGTTCCAATTTATGGCAGATGAAACGGTTTCAGGCGAGTCTGCTGAAAAGTTAGTGATTGCGCCGATTACCCAAAAAGGTCAGGGTTTTTCTCGATTAAGCCAGTTATTGAAACGCTTTGAGTTAGAAAAACAAAATCATGAACTCGGTCGTCTACTCTATGTCGCCGCCACTCGAGCCAAACAAAAACTCTATCTATTTGGGCAAATCAGCGTCAAAGAACCCGAGGATATTGAAGTAGAGATTAACCCGGTGAAAGGCAGTATGTTGGAGGCGTTATGGCCCTGCGTGAATTTAACCTTTACAAAATTACTCCACGAGCATGAATTTGTAGAGTTAGATGAAAATCAACAAAAATCCCCTTGGCCAAAAGTCAGCCGCTTACCGATTGAAAGGGCCGGTTTTAATAGTCTGTTTCAGCAAAGTGATGAGGCCGTTACAGAAGCGATCGAGAGTGGCGTTAAAGTGACCAATACGAGTCATGTTAGTGATGTTAGCGATGTCACCGCAGATAACGTTTCACAAGAAACCAATGATCTGTTTGCCAGCCGACAAGCGCTTTTGAATACTTCGGTCGGTAATTTAGTGCATGCGGTATTAGAGCAGATGGTCGACGAAGGTATTGAAGCTTGGGATATCCCACGTCTTCAGAAACGTCTGCCTTTCTACAAACAGTGGTTAGCTCAACAAGGCTTAAAAGAGAGTGAGTTAGACGAAGCCATTCGCCGAACTGAGCATTCTTTGACCAATGCCATCGGTCATCCGCAGTTGCGTTGGGCGCTCGGCAATCAGTTTATTGAATCACAAACCGAACAGCCCCTGACCTCTTTGGAAGAGGGCGGGCAAGTTAGTCATCATATTATCGATAGAACCTTAGTCGATGAAGACGGCAATCGCTGGATTATTGATTATAAAACCAGTCTTTACGAAGGGAAAATGGACGATAAAAAAGCATTAGAATCGTTTATAACTTATCAAGTAGAACATTATCAACCGCAATTAGAGCGCTACGGTCGATTGTTTGCCGAGCTGGAAGACCGTCCGCAAAAGTGGGTGCTGTATTTCAGTTATATTGATCAATGGGTTGAGTTGAATTGAGTTGAATTGAGCTGAATTAATTTTCATTACGGTCGTCATAGTTTGAACACTTTTTTAGATTAAAATGAAATTCAAGTAGATAGATCTAAACGGATGAACACTTGGCTTTCAGTACAGGAGAAAATCACCATGGAAAAGACACAACAGCAGATTTTAAAACACCACGGCGGAAATGGTGAGCATGCTCGTGAAATGATTACCCAAACCTATGAACGTCGTCATGATATCGACTTCTGGGAATTCTGGAATGAACAGATGGCTACGGTCATCAACCATGATGATTGTCTATTGGATTTAGGCGCGGGTACGGGGCAATTTGTCAGCGATTTAGCACTGCGTTATCCGCATAACTCTGCCGTGGGAATTGATGCGGCAGAGTATATGTTAGTCGCGCAAGAAGCGCTACCTGACAATGGACGTATGATTAAAAGCGATTTGAATGAACCGCAAGTCAATATCGAAGACGGTCGTGTTGCCGTTGCCATGGCGAATATGTTGGTCCACGAACTGCCACAACCGATCAAACTATTCAAAGCGGTTCATAAGTGGTTAAAGCCCGGCGGACGTTTTTGTATTATCGATTTGGTGCGTCAGCCGTTAGCCGAGTATCTGGAACATAAATTTCCAGATGGTCAGTTGTTCGCTACCGAAGTGGATCGTGATGAGATTGAAGATGTCTTCGAGCATTTTCTAGAGCACAATCGTTATCATGCCGATGACATACTCTATATGTTGAAAGGGGTGGGCTTTACCGTCATTGAGAATACGCCGCAACGTGGTGGGCGTTTTGTGAGGATTGTTGTTGAGAAGTAGGGGTTGGGTTTGGTAACGAGGAATCGCTACCAGGCCTGGTCTTTTCTAGGCTAAATCGTCCAGTCTAGATTGAAATAGTTTTTACTCTGACCCCGAACTCTACAGCAGAATCCCAAATTAAGGTAGCAATTAAGTTTTGGGATGATTATGTTGAATTTCTCAATGATCACCCTGAATTGATGTACCGTTATTATGAAAACATACTGAAGTATCGTCTTGAGTATGACAGTACAAACATTATCTACATTTATTATCAATGGCGTTTGACAGGCCAGCACTTAGAACCCCATTTCATTGTGAGAATAGAGCAACGGATTTTATTCAGCATTATCTGCAACTCAACAAGCTATAGCTACTGGTATGTTAGTCGATCGAGAAAATAGGGTAATAGACCAGGTTC
>VCMI01000118.1 GCA_006222135.1 Thiomicrorhabdus sp.
TTCTAAAAGCGTGCTCATCCCTGTCGGTATTATTGTGCTGGCCATTGCCTTCTTTGGCTATTTTGCAGAGACCAAACCGGAACAGCCTCCCGTGCAGATCAAGGAAAAGGTCTGGATGGTTGAGACGATTCCGGCTAAGTTTGAAAGTTTATCTCCTGTGCAGACGTTGTATGGCAAGGTTGAGTCATTTTCTTTGGTCAGCGCCGCCGCGCCTATTGCGGGTGTGATTGAAAGTGTCTGGGTCAAGGATGGACAGTCGGTTAAAGCGGGGGACGCTTTGGTTAGTATGAGCGCCTCGGATTTGGAGGTTCCATTGCAGCAAGCTAAGGCAGATGTCGCGGATACGACTGCAGAGGTTCGTTTGCAAAAATTGGCTTATGAAGCCAATCAGCAGCGCTTAGTTTATGAACAGAAGGTGTTAGAGATCAAGCGAGTCAATGTTAACCGTACTCAGCAATTGATTGAAAAAGATTTAGCCTCACAAACGGATTTAGATACGGTTAGGGAAGCCTTTGTTAAACAAGAGTATGTTGTGGTGGGTGCTCAATTAGCCGTTGAAGAGAATCAACTTAAAGCGGCACAGTATGTAGCGCGTTTGGCGAAAGCCAATGCGACCTTAACACAAGCGATTTTAAACAAACAACGGGGTCAATTAGTTGCCCCTTATGATGCGCGGATTGCAACTGTGTCGGTCAGTGCCGGCTCGCATGTCAGTGCCGGCGCGACTATGTTAGATTTTTATGCGTTGTCATCTTTGGAATTACGCACCAAATTACCGGTCATGGTTCTGCCTAAGGTACAGCAAGCATTAGATGCTAATGTCACTTTGCAGGCGTTTTATTCCCAAACGAATACGGCTATAGATCAACAATCTATCCCTCTAAAATTAATGAGATTGGCAGGGGAATCTACAACGAGCGGTATCGATGCCTTCTTTAGCATTCCAGCAGAGCTCAAAAATGCTCGTCCTGGTGATTTAATGGAGGTCAGCCTGCAAGGCCTGCCGGTGGATGATGTGGTTGCTATCCCTTACAGCGCGCTTTACGGGCAAGACTTGGTCTATATTGTTGAAGATGAACGTTTACTTCCGCAACAGGTTAAGGTGGAGGGTGATCTGTTGTGCGACGATCAACTTTGGGCGTTAGTTTTGCCTGAGTTTGGCGCGAACACCAAAATCAATATTACCCATCTGCCAAATGCCGTTTCTGGCCTTAAAGTGTTTGAGGGTGTTAAATGAGTATCTTCGAATCTAATGATGAAGTTTCAGGCGGGAACAAGGCTTCAAAAAGCGATGAAGATCAGGATTATGACGTCAAAGAGAGTCGTTTTAAATCACATGGCATGATCGGGCTGTTCGCGCGTCATAAAGTCGCCCCTAACTTATTAATGATTATTATGTTGCTAGCCGGCCTGGTCGCTTTGATGAAGTTGAATGTGCAGTTCTTCCCAAGCTTTGAACTGGATTATGCTTCTGTGCAAGTGGTTTGGCCCGGAGCCAATGGTGAGGATGTGGAACGGAGCATTACTGAACCCATTGAAAGAGTGTTGCGTAATTTAGACAGCTTGGATGAAATGACCTCTACGTCATCGCTGGGAGTTGCAGCGATTACCTTGAAGTTCAAGGAAGGCGTGAACATGATTGAGGCCGTCGATCAAATCAAACAGCGCATCAATGAGTTGCGCAATTTGCCGCAGGATTCGGAAAAGCCCGTGGTAGAAAGGGTGGTTCGTTACGAATCGATTGCCAAAGTCTTGTTGGTAAGTGAACAGGGCCATTTGTCAGAGCTACGCTCGATGGTACACGAATTTGAGCGAGATTTGCTCAATCGCGGTATAGACAAAATTAGTTTTAGCGGATTGCCCTCTGAAGAGATGGCGGTCGAACTTTCACAGGAAAAACTAGAGCAGTTTGACCTTTCATTGGAAACGGTTGGTAACCAAATCGACAGCATGAGTCGCGATTATCCGGCCGGTTCTGTGGGTCATGATGACAGTGTGCGTGACTTGCGTGCCTTAGAGCAAAAACGTACAGCACATGAATTTAATCAAATACCCTTAGTGGTTTCTGGCTCAGAGAATGTGGCTTTGGGAGATGTGGGCACAGTTGAGCGCCGCGCGATTAAAAATGCGCCTTACATAACCGTGGATGGTTACCCAGCCATTGAGATGCAGTTACAACGTGCAGAGAGTGGTGACACCTTAGTTTCCTCGAAGATATTAATGGATTGGTTGGCCGAAGTTAAGCCCACTTTGCCACAAGGTGTGCGACTCCAAGTTTATGATGAGGCATGGTCGTTGGTGAATCAACGAATTATGTTATTGGTGAATAATGGGATTGGCGGTTTAATTCTGGTCGTCTTGATTTTGTATCTCTTTCTGAATGGTCGAGTGGCGTTTTGGGTAGCTGTTGGTATTCCGGTCTCTTTTGCAGCCACCTTAATGATTGTTTACCTAGCCGGTGGCAGTATCAATATGGTCAGCATGTTTGGGCTGATTATGGCTTTAGGGATTATTGTCGATGATGCCATTGTGGTGGGTGAAGATGCACTGTCGCATCATGAGCGCGGAGAATCGGCTTTGCAATCGGCAGAGGGCGGAGCCCATCGTATGCTTGGGCCTGTCACCGCCTCTTCCTTAACAACCGTTGCGGCTTTCTTGCCTTTAATGATGATTGGTGGCGAGATGGGTAATATCCTATTTGCCATTCCGCTCGTCATTATTGCGGTTATTTTCGCCTCCTTAATTGAGAGTTTTACGATTCTCCCTGGTCATTTGCGTCACGCTTTAAGTCGTACTGAACGTCCTAAACCAGGTTCAATTCGTTATCGCTTGGATCACGGAATTGATCATGTCCGTCATCATCAGTTTCGACAGGTCATTCGTTGGGTTTTAAAAAACCGTGCGATTACCCTGGCAACGACCCTGGCGATGATGATTTTTGTCATTGGTTTACTGGCTGGGGGGCGTTTAGGTTTTGTCTTTTTCCCGTCGCCTGAGTCCACTAAGTTGCTGGCTGACGCCCGTTTCGTGGCAGGGACGCCTTCAGAGGTCTCTTCGGATTACGCCGAAAAACTCTATCGGGCGTTGCTGGAGACCGAGCAAGAACTTGAGCCTGGTATGGTCAAGATTGCGACGGTGAATTATAATAAAACTAGTAAGCAGTCAGGGCCAAACTTTAGTAGCGTTAATGTAGAGTTGGTTGAACCCGATCAGCGCCAGATCCGCAATACGGAATTTATAAAAGTCTGGCAAGAAAAGGTCGGCATCGTACCCGGTTTAGATGTGTTAACCATTGAATCGCCGAGAAATGGCCCGCCTGGTGGAGACGTTGATATCCGTTTGACAGGCGCGGAACCCTTGCTCTTAAAGCAAGCCTCTTTAGACTTGCAAGAGGTCTTGTCGCAAGTGGCGGGGGTGAGTGGTATTAGCGATGATCTCCCCTATGGACGAGATCAGTTGATTTATAAACTCACGCCACAAGGCAAGGTTTTGGGGTTAACTTATGTGGCTTTAGGACGTCAGCTGTCAGATGCTTTTTCAGGTCGATTGGTGCAGATTTTTACCGATGAAGAGGATGAAGTTGAAGTCCGTGTGCAATACCCAAGGGCAGAGCAGAATACCTTAGCAACGCTTAATAGTATGCAAATCGTCACTCCTTCTGGCGAACATGTTGCCTTGAACACCGTGGTCACTTGGTCTACTCAGCGTGGCTTTGATGTGATGCGCCATGTGGATGGGCAGCTGGCGATTAATGTGATTGGTTCAGTGGACAGTGTCGTCAATAATGGCAATCTTATTTTGGCGCAACTGGTCAAAAGTACGCTGCCTGAACTTGAGGCAAAGTATGGACTGGTGTATTCGGTTGAGGGGCAAAGTGCGCGGCAAGCGGAAACCATGGAGGACATGAAAATTGGTTTATTGATTGGTTTATCCATGATCTATATCGTCCTAGCATGGGTATTTGGTTCTTATGGCTGGCCGCTGGTGGTCATGATGGCGATTCCTTTTGGTTTGATTGGTGCCATAATGGGTCACTGGTGGATGGGATTAGATATGACAATTCTGTCGCTGTTTGGTTTCTTTGGCCTATCAGGCATAGTGGTCAATGACTCGATTATCTTGGTGAGCTTTTATAAACGTCTTAGAGAGTCAGGTCTAGGGATGAATGAAGCGTTAGAAGAGGCTTCTGTTCAGCGTGTCCGTGCTGTTCTTTTGACCTCACTAACCACCGTGGCCGGATTAACGCCTTTGTTGTTTGAAACCTCTTTACAAGCACAGTTCCTGATTCCAATGGCGACCGCAATTGCCTTTGGTTTGATTTTCTCGACCTTTCTGATTTTACTGGTCATTCCAGCCATGTTGTCATTGTATGAGCATGCCGGTGAAGCCTTTAATAAAAGAATTCAGAAGTCATCTAAAGATCCTATTGGGACTCTTTGAGAGTAAAATTTATCACCAGGCCAGTAAAAACGGGTTTTATATTTGCTCTATGTTGCGATTAATTATACTGATGGCCAATGATTGTCTAAATAGGTCATTAAAGCCGTTTTTACCGGTTTTTACATTAGAAATGGATCTTCAATAAACTATTAGAGGTAGTGATATGAGGCAAGTAAATCTAAGAAAAAATAAGAAAACTTGATGATTTAGTCATTTTAAGAGAGAATATTGCACCAAATTATCTTGTCATTCCTCCTTGAGGTTCTTACGAAGAATTAGAACTTAAACGTAGTAGAGGAATGTGCAAGCACCGAATTTTTTTAAAATTGAGGTAGTTGTATGGCAACTCGTAGAGAATTAGCAAACGCAATCCGTGCATTAAGTATGGATGCCGTTCAGAAGGCAAATTCGGGTCACCCTGGTGCACCGATGGGTATGGCGGATATCGCTGAAGTATTGTGGAACAGCCACATGAAGTACAACCCAACGAATTCAAAATGGGCTGATCGCGATCGCTTCGTATTGTCTAACGGACACGGATCAATGCTGTTGTACTCTTTGTTACACCTTACTGGTTATGAACTAGGTATGGAAGATATCAAACAGTTCCGTCAGCTTCACGCTAAGACAGCGGGTCACCCTGAGTATGGTTATGCTGAAGGTATCGAGACGACTACAGGTCCTCTAGGTCAAGGTTTGACTAACGCAGTAGGTATGGCGATTGCAGAACGTACTTTAGCGGCACAGTTCAACAAGCCTGGTCACGATATCGTTGATCACCATACTTATGTATTCATGGGTGATGGTTGTTTGATGGAAGGTCTTTCTCATGAATCGTCAGCCATGGCTGGGACTTTAGGTCTTGGTAAGCTAATCGCATTCTGGGATGACAATGACATCTCTATCGATGGTCACATTGGTGACTGGATGGAGAAAGGTGTTCCTGCACGTTTCAAATCTTATGATTGGCACGTTATTCCGAATGTTGATGGTCATGATGCTAATGCCGTCAATGCGGCGATTGAAGAAGCGAAAAAAGTAACTGACAAGCCTACATTGATTTGTACTAAAACAATCATCGGTTTCGGTTCTCCAAACCTTTGTGGCAGTCACGACTGTCACGGTGCGGCTTTAGGGCATGATGAGATTGCTGAAGCTCGTAAAGAATTAGATTGGCATTCTGAGCCTTTCGTTATTCCAGAAGATATCTATGCTGGTTGGGATCATAAAGCGAAAGGTGCTACGGATGAAGCCGCTTGGAATGAAAAGTTTGCAGCCTACAAAGCGGCTTTCCCTGCTGAAGCAGCAGAGTATCTTCGTCGTCTAGCGGGTGATTTACCTGCCAACTTCGAGATGGAGATGGATAATTTCATCGCTAAGACTCAGGTTGATATGCCTAATATCGCTTCTCGTAAAGCGTCTCAAAATACAATCGAAGCAATGGGTCCTTTACTACCAGAGATGTTTGGTGGTTCTGCTGACTTAACGGGTTCTAACCTGACTAACTGGTCTGGAACCGTTAAAGTTAACCATGAAAATGCAAACGGTAACTACCTTTCTTGGGGTGTTCGTGAGTTTGGTATGGCGCACATGATGAACGGCATGGTTCTTCACGGTGGTTTCAAGGTTTACGGTGCAACCTTCTTTATGTTTATGGAGTTCATGCGTAACGCGTTACGTATGTCTGCAATCATGAATATTGGTACGATCTATGTTTACACTCATGACTCTATCGGTCTAGGTGAAGATGGTCCGACGCATCAGCCTGTAGAACAACTGGCGACTATGCGTGTTATCCCGAATTTCCAAACCTGGCGTGGTTGTGATGCAATCGAGTCTGCTGTTTCTTGGAAACTTGCGATGCAACGTGGAAATGCTCCAACGGCATTGATTTTCTCTCGTCAAGCGCTAACGCCTCAGCCTCGTACGGCAGAGCAAGTTGCGAACATCGAGAAAGGTGGATATGTTCTTAAAGATTGCGCTGGTACGCCAGACATCATCTTTATCTCAACCGGTTCTGAAGTGGGTCTAGCAGTAGAATCTGCTGAAGCAATGGATGCAAACGTACGTGTTGTTTCTATGCCTTGTACCAATGCTTATGATTCTCAAGACCAAGCCTATAAGGATTCTGTATTGATTCCTGGTGTTAAGCGTGTTGCGATTGAAGCCGGTGTTGCTGATGGTTGGTATAAGTATGTTGGTCTTGAAGGTGGGACGGTTTGTATGTCTACTTTTGGTGAATCAGCGCCTGCTGGCGAATTATTCAAAGAATTCGGTTTCACAGTAGAGAACGTTGTAGCAACAGCTAACAAAGTACTTGGTAAGTAATTAAATTGGCCGTCTTTTAGACGGCTCAATTATTTGCATTCAGTATTAACAAATTTTTTATTAAACTAGGCCTAGAGTCACCAGGCCTGGTCATTATTCGGAGTAAAACTCAATGACTATTAAAGTTGGTATTAACGGTTTCGGTCGTATCGGTCGTATGGCTTTCCGCGCAGCGGCTAAAGATTTCAAAAACATCGAAGTAGTCGCGATCAATGATTTACTTGATCCTGAATACCTAGCTTATATGCTTAAATTCGATTCTGTACACGGTCGTTTTGACGGAACTGTTGATGTTGTTGACGGTAACCTAGTGGTTAACGGTAAAACTATCCGTATCACTGCAGAGCGTAACCCTGCTGACCTAGCTTGGTCTGATGTGGGTGCGGATCTAATTATCGAATGTACTGGTTTCTTCCTAACTGAAGAATCTTGTCAGGCACATATCGAAGCCGGTGCTAAGAAAGTAGTTCAGTCTGCGCCTTCTAAGGATCACACTCCAATGTTCGTCTACGGTGTTAACCATAACGAATATAAAGGTCAAGCAATTGTTTCTGCTGCATCTTGTACTACTAACGGGCTTGCGCCAGTGGCTAAAGTACTTAACGATAGCTTCGGTATCAAGCGTGGTCTTATGACAACGGTTCATGCTGCAACAGCGACTCAGAAAACAGTTGATGGTCCATCTTCTAAAGATTGGCGTGGTGGTCGTGGTATTCTTGAGAATATCATCCCTTCATCAACCGGTGCGGCTAAAGCGGTAGGTAAAGTACTTCCTGAACTTAACGGTAAGTTGACTGGTATGGCTTTCCGCGTACCTACTTCTGATGTTTCTGTTGTTGATTTAGTTGTAGAGCTTGAAAAAGAAGCGACTTATGACGAAATCTGTGCAGCGATGAAAGTGGCTTCTGAAGGCGAAATGGCGGGTGTTCTTGGTTATACTGATGAGCCTAATGTTTCTACAGATTTCCGTGGTGATTCTCGTCCATCTATCTTTGATGCAAAAGCAGGTATCGCTCTAGATACTACTTTCGTTAAAGTGGTAGCTTGGTACGACAACGAATACGGTTACACATGTAACATGATGAGAGTTGTAGAACACGTCGGAAAATAATCGTTTTCTGAGTCCATTATCCACGGCATTTCTTCGTTGTCTTTCGGTTGTGTACACTTGTACACGCCCTCTTTCCGCCTCGAACTGCCATGGCTACTGAACTCAGAAACTCGATTATTTATTTAGTCGACCTGATTATATTTTCTGTTCCATTTTCGCTTGATTGAAAATGGAATGGAAAAAATAATTTAATATTAAACTTTGTTGCTCTGCAACACTCCAAACTGAGGAATACCGAATGTCTGTAATTAAGATGACCGATTTAGATCTAGCTGGAAAGCGCGTATTAATTCGTCAAGATTTAAATGTGCCAGTTAAGGACGGTAAAGTAACTTCAGATGCACGTATCCGTGCATCATTAGCAACCATTAAGACGGCTGCAGACGCTGGCGCTAAAGTCATGCTAATGACTCACCTTGGCCGCCCAACGGAAGGTGTATATGCTGAAGAGTTCTCTCTAGCACCTGTTGCTGCCAATCTTTCTGAAAAGTTAGGTAAAGAAGTTCGTTTGATTAAAGATTACCTTAATGGTGGTTTTGAAGTCGCTGATGGTGAAGTGGTTCTTTTAGAAAACGTCCGTTTCAACGTCGGCGAGAAGAAAGATGACGAAGCACTTTCTAAGCAGTATGCTGCTTTATGTGACGTTTACGTTATGGATGCATTTGGTACGGCTCACCGTGCTCAAGCTTCTACACACGGTGCGGGTGCATTTGCTCCGACAGCTTGTGCAGGTCCTTTATTGGCGGCTGAGTTAGATGCCCTAGGTAAAGCCCTAAATAACCCAGCTCGTCCAATGGTTGCAATCGTTGGTGGTTCTAAGGTTTCTACTAAGTTAACAGTGCTTGAGGCACTTTCTGAGAAAGTGGATCAGTTAGTAGTGGGTGGCGGTATTGCCAATACTTTCATCGAAGCGGCCGGTTATAACGTAGGTAAGTCTCTATCTGAATCAGATCTTCTTGATACTTGTAAAAAGTTAAACGGAATTATGGAAGCACGTGGTGCGGCTATTCCTTTAGCTTCAGACGTTGTTTGTGGTAAAGAGTTCTCTGAAACAGCTGTTGCAACGACTAAAAATGTGTCAGAAACTCAAGACGACGATATGATCTTTGATATCGGTCCTGATTCGGCGGCCGAATTAGCAGAAATCATTAAAAATGCTGGAACAGTTGTTTGGAACGGTCCAGTCGGTGTTTTCGAGTTTGATCAGTTTGGTGGAGGCACTAAAGCGATTGCTATGGCAATTGCTGAATCAAATGCATTCTCTATCGCCGGGGGTGGTGATACTTTAGCGGCAATCGACAAGTACGATATCGCCGATAAAGTGTCTTATATCTCTACGGGTGGTGGTGCTTTCCTTGAATTCCTAGAAGGTAAGGAATTACCGGCGGTTATCATGCTAGAAAAAGCAGCAGCAAAAAAGTAATCTGGTCTTTATAGACTAACTGACCAGGCCTGGTCATTATCAGGCCTGATTTTCATCTATTTGTCATATTGAGAATAGAGTTAATATAATAATATGAGGTTTCCATTTGAGGGTGACTCGGTAAGTAAACATAACAGACATAGCAGCCACCGATTGGCTGTCAGTGTGGAAGGCGTTTATTTTGCGAGACATCTTTTTTTGAATTGGTAAAACACTCAAATTTAAAGGTAAAAATTTAATGTCATCAAATATAAGAAGAACAAAAATTGTTGCAACTTTAGGGCCAGCGACAGATCGCCCAGGCGAGCTAGAAAAAATGATTCAAGCGGGTCTAGATGTTGTGCGTATCAATATGTCGCACGGTAACCCTGCAGAACATAAAACTCGTGTTGATGCTGTTCGCGCTTTATCAGCCAAGTATGATCATGAGGTCGGCGTTTTAGTTGATTTACAAGGTCCTAAAATCCGTATTGCTCGTTTTTCTGAAGAGAAGATTTTTCTAGCAGACGGTGATAAGTTTTCTTTAGACAATAATGTCGATATCAACCTAGGTAACCAGTACGAAGTTGGTTTAACTTATAAAAGTCTGCCTTACGATGTTAAGCCAGGTAATCGTCTGTTGTTAGACGATGGCCGTTTAGTGTTTGAAGTCGATAATGTGGTTGGCGAACGTGTTAACTGTACGGTTATTGTCGGTGGTACGCTTTCTAACAACAAGGGGATCAACCTTCAGGGCGGAGGTCTTTCAGCATCTGCTTTAACGGATAAAGATAAAGAAGATATTCTAACGGCCGCTGAGATGAAGGCAGACTTTCTGGCCTTATCATTTCCTCGTTCAGCAGAAGATGTTGAATATTGCCGTACCCTAGCGCAAAAAGCAGGCTTGTTCTGTAGCATCGTTTCAAAAGTTGAGCGTGCTGAAGCCGTGGCTGACGATGCGACCTTAGATGGCATTATCTTGGCTTCTGATGTTGTTATGATTGCCCGTGGGGATTTAGGTGTTGAAGTCGGTGATGCACAGCTTCCCGCTTTACAGAAGAAAATGATCAAGCGTTCACGTCAATTGAACCGTGTCACTATCACGGCAACGCAAATGATGGAAACGATGATTGATAATGCGATTCCAACTCGTGCTGAAGTTTTTGATGTTGCCAATGCGGTAATGGATGGTACGGATGCCGTGATGTTATCAGGTGAGACGGCTACCGGTAAGTCTCCTAGTTTGGTTATCGAGACCATGGGGCGCATCTGTCATGAAGCGGAAAAGTCACGTTCTTCACGTGAATCTACCCACCGAATTGATGAGTCATTCACGGCTGTTGATGAAACGATTGCAATGTCTGCTATGTATGCGGCAAACCATTTTGATGTTAAATGTATCGCTGCCCTGACTGAATCTGGTAATACAGCATTGTTGATGTCACGTATTAGTTCTGGGATTCCAATTATTGCATTAACTCCGCATCTTGAAACACGTCGTAAAGTGACAATGTACCGTGGTGTTTATCCTTCAACGGTAAGTTATGACGGATGTGATGATATGCAAGTTAAAGCGCTTATTATGGATAGAATTAAGTCTTTTGGTGTCGCTAAAGAGGGTGATTTAGTCATTCTTACCCGTGGTGAATTACGCGGTAACCTAGGTGGTACTAACAGCATGGAAATCGTTAAGGTTTCTTAAACCAGTTTGAGTCATGAGCGCATTAGTGTTTATGGCTAACCAATATTATTTGGATAGCGTCTAAAAGCTTGATAGAATAGTTAAAAATTTTTTGAAATAAATAAAGGAGTCTCCAAATGGCGATGATTACACTTCGTGAATTAATGGACTACGCAGCAGAACATAACTTCGGTATGCCAGCGTTTAACGTAAATAACATGGAACAAGTTCGAGCAATCATGCGCGCTGCTGATGCTGTAGATTCTCCAGTAATCCTTCAGGGTTCTGCAGGTGCACGTAAGTATGCTGGTGAGCCAATGCTTCGTCACATGATCGCAGCCGCTGTTGAAATGTATCCTAACGTTCCAGTCGTAATGCACCAGGATCACGGTTCTGATGCGGGTGTTTGTCTACGCGCAATCCAGTCTGGTTTCACATCCGTTATGATGGATGGTTCATTAGAAGCAGACATGAAGACACCTGCGTCATACGAGTATAACGCTGGTATCACGGCTGAAGTCGTTAAATTGGCACACGCTGGTGGTGTTTCTGTTGAAGGTGAACTTGGATGTTTAGGTTCTCTAGAAACGGGCATGATGGGTGAAGAAGATGGTCACGGTTCTGATGACAAGCTTGATATGGACAGCCTATTAACGGATCCTGAAGAAGCTTACCAGTTCGTTAAAGATACTAATGTTGACTGTTTAGCAGTAGCCGTTGGTACGTCTCACGGGGCTTACAAGTTCACTTCTAAGCCATCTGCTGATGTTCTTAAGATTGATCAGATCAAGAAAATCCATGAGCGTATCCCTACAACTCACCTTGTAATGCACGGTTCATCTTCTGTTCCAGCAGAATGGTTAGATATCATCAATAACTACGGTGGTGATATGGGCCAAACTTACGGTGTTCCAGTTGAATCAATCGTTGAAGGTATCAAGTATGGTGTGCGTAAAGTAAATATCGATACAGATCTACGTATGGCATCTACTGGTGCAATCCGTAAGCACCTTACAGAAAATACAGCTAACTTCGATCCTCGCAAATTCTACAAAGCGGCAGAAGATGCGATGATGGAAATCTGTAAAAATCGTTTCGAAGCTTTCGGTTGTGCTGGTCACGGTTCTAAGATCAAATCTATTGGTCTTGAAGCGATGCAAGCTCGTTATGCGTCAGGTTCATTGAATCAAACTGTTCGTTAATCGACAGTTTATTTAGAACTAAAGAGAGGCCGCTTTATGCGGGTTTTTTTGTGCCGATACATTCAAGTCGTAAGTGCAACAGTTTTAATTTCCCAGAACACCTCATTAGGTGTTCTGAATCCTAAACACTTTCTTGGGCGATTGTTGAGCTTATCAACAACCCAATCAATTTCTTCCTGAGTTACTTTATCGAAGTCTGTTCCTTTTGGAAAGAATCGTCTTAACAATCCATTGGTATTTTCATTGGTTCCACGCTCCCAAGAAGAGTAGTCGTCGTGT
>VCMI01000119.1 GCA_006222135.1 Thiomicrorhabdus sp.
ACACGACGACTAAACGCTAATGCTAACCACCAAAACGATCTCATATTCATTGTGAAAACCTTTTAAAGCTATCTGAGACCATTGCACAAGATCATAAACGGATAAAAATGGCTAAAATTCCACTGCTTTTCGTTGAAACACTTGTCAATAGCTAGCTATTAACTTCGTTTTCCGCCTTAATCAGTAAAATTTTATCTAATTTTTCTCACGTCCCTGACTCGTACAAAGGTCTCTATTCTTCAAACTAATTAAGCGCGATCTTTCAGATCACTCTTTTGAATTTTTCGTACCAGATGCAAAAAGCTCTTATGCAAAGTCTCATTATCGATATCTTGCAGACCTTTTCGTCCTAAAACGACAATATCATACCCATTTAACTCTTTCTTATGTAACCGAAATGCTTCACGAGCCAGTCTTTTTACACGATTTCGCCATACGGCTCGTTGTAATTGCTTTTTTGCGATGGCTAAACCCAATCTTGGATAAGATTCATTATTTGGACGAACAATAAAAGTCCAATTACGATTGCCAAACTTTTCAGCTTTTGCAAATACGTGTTGAAAGTCTTTAGGTGCGAGAATACGAAGAGATTTCGAAAAACCAAAGTCTGGATTTTGTGAAGAAAGAGGAGAAGAGGGTGATTCTGAGTGAGTTGATAACTCGTTTTTTGAATTCATTAACTCACCAGAATTTGGAATCAAGCATACTCGAGAGCACGCTTAAAACTATAAAGTTAACCGACGATCTGGTCGCTGACTGTTAGGTGTTTACGACCTTTAGCACGACGTGCAGCTAAGATATTACGGCCGTTCTTTGTCGCCATACGAGCACGGAAACCGTGAGTACGAGCACGTTTGATAACGCTAGGTTGGAATGTACGTTTCATTTCAATGTTCCTTAAAAAATTCTATTCCGACATCCGGAAAAACGGGGATTATATAGAGTTATCAATAAGAAAACAACAATTCTGCGAAATTAAATATACTGAAAACAGAAATATTAAACCCTTTTCTCTACATAGCATCCTTTATTCAAACGATAACTTGTGTTGCCGACATAGCTAGCTACTACAAATAGTATATTTAGGATTATTTGTCGCATTAACTCTAAGGCACGCCATCAACCTTAAATAGACCAAATGAATTGCGGCATGATATTTCCAACATCACTTTAAACAGGCGAAACCACTTGAAATCGGTTGAATTTGAAATTGCTATAGAACTTATCGTTTTAGGTTCAGGTGCTGGCGCATCTTATCTGTATGACTACCTCCCCAGTAGTAGCTTTATGCTGTTAGCGAATCAACAGCCTTTTTGTTTGGTCGATTTAGGCTTTGGCGTCACCCATCAAGTATTACAGAGATTTAAAGCCTTTCCAAAACAGATCATTGTCACGCACAATCACAGCGATCATGCTGGAGAACTCCCCGTGGTGGCGCGTGTCGAGTTAACGCGAGGACGTAAACTACAGGTTTTTGCCGAGCAGGAGATTGCCGAACGCTTAAAGCGTCATCGCTTGGCAGAGCATGCGGATCAACTCAGCCCTGAAGAAATTATCGACTGGGTAACGCCGCAGATTGGCTGTCGCACTCCACTGGCACACGGTTTAGAGATCAGCTTTTATCCAGGTAACCATTCCGAGAAAAGTTGCGGATTTATCCTTTATCAAGCAAATCGCCCCATATTTAGTTACAGCTCAGACAGTCAACTCGATGATGCCTTTTATACTATACTCGACCAGGCAGAGACCTTTAATTATGGATGCTCGTGCAACACCCAATGCGTGGCATGCAGATTTAGCCGAGATAAAACCTTGACTGAAAGCTAATCGTTATATTTTAGGTCTCGGCATAGACCCAAAAAATCGCACTGCTACAGAGTATGCCGGACTGCCACTACTGTTTAGTGGTGATCGCCTCAGTCTTTAAATCCAATAAACCCTTCMGCCGGAGACATTTTAAAATGACACTGAATATTGCTGAAGTGGTGAAACAACTGATTCGTTTGGTTTATGGACTCTCGCCTTATTTTTGGGTGGATCGCTTTCTAAAACATAAAGAATTTTCTCACGAACCCAATAGCGAAGCTTGGCAGTCGCTCAGAAATAAACGTTTATTATTGTCTGAATTTTATATTCTATTTAGCTTATTTGCCGCGGTCACACTTTGGGTTTTAAGCACCACAATAGGGTTATGGGTGTGGCTGAGTCTGTTTATGATGTTACGCATACTCGGCATTATCAATAAAGAACTCGGCGTGATTCTATTTGGGATTTGTAAGATTACCGAAGGGACCGCGGTTTCGGCTTCTGGACGGGTGATTGTATTGGCATTGGTAAACTACTTCTCAGCAATGTTTCTATTTGCAGCCCTTTATCAAACCATTGGCAACTTTGCAGATGTGCCTGTTTATTTAGACCAGGCCTGGCCACTTTCGGCTTTGTTTCAATCGATGGCAATTCACTTTACCTTATCGGGGGCTTTTGTCGCAAACGACTTAATGACCTGGGGGATAGTGACCAGTCAAGGTGCGTTTTGCTTTGCCTTCGGTACGATGATTTTGTCGCTGTTTGTCTCTTTACTGAACTTTAAACCGCTTAAACCTTAATTGGCTCTATGTGATTTGTAGTGGGTAATGCGATAATAGCACCATGAATAGTACTACTTTATTTAGCATGGCTCTTGGCCTGCAATCGCCTTGGCAAGTGAATGACATTTCGTTTTCTGATGATGGAAGCACTCGCAAAGAGCTTCACCTACATATCGGTTTTGACCGAGGCTCACGTTTTCCAGATGAGACCGGTGTCGCCTGTCCAGTGCATGACACCGTGACACGTGAGTGGCAGCATTTAAACTTCTTTGAGCACCATTGTTTTTTGCATTGTGCTGTGCCGAGGATAAAACAACCGATGGCAAAGTGGTGACGGTTGATGTGCCGTRGTCGTCGCCCTGGCAGTGGTTTTACCTGTTGTTGAGGCATTTGCAATGGCACTCATAGTCGT
>VCMI01000120.1 GCA_006222135.1 Thiomicrorhabdus sp.
AGCGTACGTTTCCATACGTTGTCCCCAACTATAGGGTAGATTCCCACGCGTTACTCACCCGTCCGCCACTCGACGCCTAGAAAAGCAAGCTTCTCTATCGTTTCCGTCCGACTTGCATGTGTTAAGCCTACCGCCAGCGTTCATTCTGAGCCAGGATCAAACTCTTCAGTTTAATCTTGCTTAAGTTTATTTAATGAGCACTTCTGCTCTAACACTCGGAATTGACAAGATTTTGCATGGAAGGATTACTCCTACCTGATATTTGCATATCTACATAATATTGTCGTTTTCGAGATTTTTTATATCGTCACTCACTTAAGGAGTTTCCACATAAATTATCTCTGAATTACCTGATTTTTAAAGAACTTAGGTCTCTTCGGAAAGAGAAGCAAAATCGTTGCTTTTCTCCCCGGCAAGCCGCTCATTATAGGTTGTTTCGTCTTTGTTTGTCAATCATTATTTTCAAATGATTTCCAAACAATTTAAACCAGATCCGAAGATCTTCTATAACAATCGGCCCGTTGCAAACTCCTTAAAAAGTGTGTTTGCTTCGGAACGGGGCGTATTCTATCTAATCCAGCAAACGATGCAAGTGTTATTTCAATTTATTTATGACTTTTTTATGACTTTCTCTTAAAACCCTTATGAACGACCACTTACCCAGAGGTTATCCACAGAGTTATGCACATCTCATTCTTTTAGGCCCGGCTTTTGGGGACTTTCTCCCACCTTAAAAGTTGGATAAAAACCCCTAGATGCTTTGGTTCAACGATCTACAATCAAATAAAACCAAACCCTAGAACCAAAAACACCGCAATAAATGCGGTGTTTTTGATTCTTTTACAAAGTAACCAGGCCTGGTTACCTCTGCAAACTCATTCTTTCCAAGCCTCCAAAACTACCTTATCTCAGCACACTAGGTTCTTCCACTACAGATTTGGTATCAACTTTCGTTACTTTGGGATTTAACCATGGCCCGGTAATGTCATATTTATAGGTAATAAGATTTTCATTAATTCCAGGGATAATTTTCATCAAACCATAGACCGCTAACGCGGTTAGTGGATTTGCTGCACCCACCAAGGCGGCAACAGCAGGTATTGATGCCCCAATGGCAGGAGTAACATTGGCTTTTAGGTTAAATTGCTGTTTGATTAAATCTACTTTACCAAATAGCTTAGCGCTTGCAGAAGGTGCTTTCAACTCAAAAGACTCTAGCTCTAAGCTTCCGTTTGATAAGACAGCCTTACCACTAATACTGTCGTAAACCATGCCTTTATTGGTCACATCTTTAACATCCAGCTTCAAGCGTCGTGCAAGTGATTCAATACTCAACAAGCCAATAAGGCGTGCAAATCCAGGTTCAATATCCTCTATCGAACCCTCTTTTAGATTAAATACAACTTCTCCTGTAGCACCCACTATAGAAAAACAGCTTACCCCACCTTTCCATTGTAGTGCGACATCAACTTTCGCCGCCTTACCTGTAAATCCTTTTTTCAATTGCAGAAAATTGGTCACAGCCGCCACATTATCCGAATTCAGTTGTAACGCCAACTTACTGGTTAAAGTCGACTTATCAAACAGATAGTTACCTGTTATATTTCCTGATCGATTACCAAAGGAGCCCTTTAGTCTAGACAAAACAAGCTGACTCGATGAATCCTTCAGTACAAAATTCAGGGTATCTATTTTTCTGCCATCTAAAATAATATTCTTCCCTTTAAATACCATTTCCGGAAACAAGCCTTGCTCTGATGCTTGTTGACGACAACTCTGCCTACCTTCAAGTTCGGAAACATCCGCTGTTTGAGCGCCATCCATTGTGACGATTTCAAGATGCTTCACATAAACGTCCGCAACGCCCGTTGAATTTGTGAGCCACTCGGCGTCTACACTTGGACTCTTTACTTTAAGCAACACTGACTCTTGGCGAACTGATTCCCATTGAATATTAATATCGGGGTACTCCTTCCCCCAAAGCAACATATTCTGAAGTTTTAATTGAGAAACATTCCAATCTATCTGAGACTTTGAACTCTTTAATAAATTCAGTTCAGGCATAGCCTTGTAAAGTGCAATCCATCCATCAAGATCGAACGTCTGAAGTTGTCCACTAACAGATGCTCCATTCGATACTATAGAATCAACCGCCCGGCCATCCTCTCCGAGTACGATCTTTAGCTGTGCAACCTTATATTCATTGTTGCTCGCATGCCATTCACCCTGTAAATCCACCAGGCCTGGTAGGTTTGCTGAAATTGACAATAAGTCACCCTGTGATGATGCGTGTACAGTGACTTTTTTACCGACTAACGCTTGTTTTGATAAAGGCTCAGGAAGCAAACTCTGTGCATCTGAAATATTGACCACAATTTTTGCATCAACCCCTTTCACTCCACTGTTCTTAAATGGGATTTGAATTCCCGCATTCCAAGGTAAGAGCTTTTCAAAAAACAGAGAGGACTCAGCAAAACTCTCACCTTTTGCATCGATAGTGACCATTTTGGATTTTTTATTAGTGGTTACATTTATGGTGGCAGGACCATCCAACAATTTTGCAGTTAACGGGTGCGCCTCCACGCCCTTCTCTGTAAAGTTCAGAACGCCCTGTATATTTGAAAGAGTTACTTTATCCTGTAAATTCAGAATGGCCTTCTTGAGTTCAACCGTCCCGGCTACTTCTTCAGATTTAGCTGGATACCCTGAGATAGGCACCCACAATCGATCGATTGAAACAATCGAACGGCCTTTCAACACGGCATTATTTTTTAAAAAAGAGTCTACCCCCAGTAATGTTGCAAGCGGTGACACTAAAAGATAATCAACGGCATGATCAAGTTTTGCATTTATCTTACCTTGGATATTAAGGGCAATATCATCTTGATCTAGATTCGGAATGGTCACAACAACATCTTTGGCTGTCAGATTGGAACCAACGTTAACTTCATTCGCTGTAATTTCCAACTGAAAAGGTGTGAACTTAATACGAGCCGCAAAATCAGTTAGCATAGGCCAATCAGAATGGAACTTAAGCTTGGCGTTTTCGATACTGGCCATCGCTGTAAAAATACCGTTTCCATCCTCAAATGGAAATGCCTCAAGATTGCCCTTAATCGCAACATCTAGATTAATCGCTTCGCCCGCCACTAAGGATTCTTGCAACCATTTCTGTAATGGTTTTGACATAATTGAGTATGGTAAATATTCTTTTAAAACACTCAATTTCTCAATCTTCACATTCAACAGGCTATCCACATCGCCTTTGCCATTCGCACGAATTGAAAACTGTACGGGAATATCATCCACACCGGCCTTCAAACGGGATAAATTCCAATATTCTGAGTCTGTTTCATAATCGATTTCCACCTTTGCAGGCAGATCAATACGCATCGCTTTTTGATGTATATCTGCTTGTGTGACCCAAATCGGTTTATCGGTTTGTAACGAAAGGCGATCCGCATTTTTCTGCACGGTTAGATTTTGGATCGCCAGGCCGGGGTAGTCTGTGACGGGGATAGCTAATTTATCAAGCTTCACTTGTAATAAAGGGAGCTCTAGCGTTTCCCAATTCAGATCACCACTAACATCTGAAATCTTTAAATGAGCCGCCTTATCAAATAAGGTAGCTATATGTTTATTCGGGACGAGGGATTTAACAATGACCTTAAAGGGTTCGATATCGAAGTAATTGGAAGAAAAATGCAACATTTGATTATCTTCGAAAGATAATTCGATGGGAGAGACCGTTTGAATATATTTATTGTCGAGCTGAATTTTAGAGAGTTTGAAATGCCAATCCGTGAATTGTGTCTTGATATTTTGATGCTCAGAAGACCAAACTAATTCCAACCCCATACTTTTCGGAAGTGTCGTATGCGTTTGCGGCCACTTTAACGACTGACCGTTTAAGTTCACGACTAATTTAGCTATTTTTGATTGAGCCACTTTCGCTTTTAGATCCAGAATCAACTCACCTTTAGGTAGAATTGATTGCCAAATATTTGGCAGCAATTGGACGATACGTGTCAGCCTGTAAAGGCTCAAACGAAGATAGGCTAAATTCACCGTATTCTACCCCTCCCCAAACATTTGAGACTAGAGTGGATTTAAAACTGAACTTTTCAAAGCTCAAGCTGTCTTTGTACCCTAATGCAAACGTCGGATGATAGACTTAATTGCGCGCCTTTCAGAGACTGAAAATCGTGAACGTGGATGGATAGGCCTGGGCTGACGACTTCACTGAGAATAAAATCTTTAACTTTTACGCGTTGCCACAGTCGGCTAATATCAACATCAAACCGTCTTAATTCTTGAAGATTTAGCTGTGAAACATCCACTTGTTCATCTGCCGTTACGGGCTGAACATTTTTAAACTGTAACGCACCCTCCTCTATCTTAAGATAAGCGCCATAATCAATGGATGGGAAAAAGGGCGCAAAAACGTTTACGTCCATATCTAAAGTCTGCATCTGTAGCTCATAATCGGCATGATGTACACTTAACGCTTCAGCTTGCAACTGAAACCCTAGCACGCCTTGCTGTATATCAATTCTCTTAAAAGATATCTCGCTGTCCGTCAACCATTCTGCAGCAGACACAACCTGTTCTGGCGCTGTTTGCACCCAAGTAATCAGCAATCGAGTCACCAATAAATAAGCAACAAAGAGTGCAAAAAATAATCTGTAGCGTGTGATGTGTCTTTTTAACAATCATGCATCTATACCTAAACGAAACCCTACATCATCACAACATCAAATTGCTCTGGTGCATAAGTGCTTTCTGCTTGAAATCGAATACTTTTATTAAGAAAACTTTCCAACTCTGCAACACTGCTTGACTCTTCATCCATAATTCTCGAGACAACCACTTCGGCCGCAATGACTCTATATTTATCTGCCTCAAATGAGCGTGCCATACGAGTAATCTCTCTGAATATCTCAAACGCAACCGTTTCCGCCGTCTTAACCGTTCCGCGACCACTACACACTGGACAAGGTTCACACAAAGTCCTCTCTAAGCTTTCTCGCGTTCGCTTACGGGTCATTTCCACCAGACCTAAATTTGAAATACTGCTGATTGAGGTTTTTACGCGATCCTTAGAAAGCTCCTTCTCTAAAGTAGCCAAAACGTTACGCTGGTGATTCTTAATGTCCATATCGATAAAATCGAGAATAATAATACCCCCAAGGTTTCTTAATCTTAGCTGTCGAGCGATGGCTTGGGCGGCCTCAAGGTTTGTACGGTAAATGGTCTCTTCTAAATTTTTGTGTCCAACAAATGCTCCGGTATTAACATCAATCGTCGTTAAAGCCTCGGTTTGATCAATAATCAAATAACCACCTGATTTAAGATTGACCCTTTTGTGTAAGGCGACCTGTATCTCCTCTTCAATATTATAGAGGTCAAAAATAGGCCGCTCGCCTTGGTACAAGCCTAGTCGATCAGTCAACTCCATAACGTACTTTTCAAGAAAAACCTGCATCTTCTGCAGTGTCTCGGCCGAGTCCACGCGAATTTTCTCAATTCGATCGATCGGAATATCACGCATAATCCTTAAATATAAAGGTAAGTCATCATAAATCACAGCAGGTTTCGTCACACTTCTAGATCGCTCCTGAATATTTTTCCAGAGTCGTTGTAAATAAACCATATCGGCACGCATCTCATGAAAATCGACCCCTTCAGCGACCGTTCTGACAATGAACCCTCCTTCCGAATCTTTGTGTTCTGGAATGCTCTTAATCATGTCACGTAATCGATTTCGCTCTTGGGCGCTGTCAATCTTCTGCGAAACCCCCAATGCCTTTTCGACCGGCATATACACCAACATACGCGAAGGAATTGTCACCTGCATGGTAATACGTGCGCCCTTAGAGCCCAATGGGTCTTTGACCACCTGCACCATGATTTTTTGGCCCTGATGTAATAGTTTGGCAATATCATCACACTCAATATCCGCAGAGCAACCAATGCTTTTATGACAGACATCAGATACATGTAAAAAGGCAGATTTTTCTAATCCTATATTAACAAAAGCCGCCTGCATTCCTGGTAAAACGCGATCTACTTTACCTATATAGATATTGCCGACTAAGCCTCTTTTATTGGCTCGTTCAACCCAGACTTCTTGCAAAACCCCGTTTTCAACCCATGCAACGCGGGTTTCATTCGGGGTTACATTGACTAACATTTTTTCTTCATTATGCATTGAGCATGCCTTTTAACTTTTAAATTTGGTTATGGCGATTAAGTGCGCCATTCATTGGTCATACCATTCCAGCAGAATGATAGCCTGAAGCCTCTAATAACTGATTGAGTTCAAACAAAGGCATTCCCATGACGGCAGAGTAACTACCATCAATACGTTCTATAAATTTGGCGCCTAAGCCTTGGATGGCGTAACTTCCCGCCTTACCGAAAGATTCATTCGTGCTTATATAATCCATGATTTCAGATTCGGACAACGTTTTAAAGCTGACAGTGGTTTTGTTCAAAGCGGAAAACACCTCACCATCAAAGACGATAGCCACGGCTGACAAGACTTCATGTGTTTGTCCGGATAACTTTGAGAGCATTCTCAAAGCATCTACTTCATTCTTTGGTTTACCAAAGACGCGTCCATTTAACATCACCACTGTATCGCCGCCGATGACCCAAATCGCTTTACCTGCCACCTTATTAAATCCAGAAAGCGCCTTTTCGATAGCGATGCGCAACACATAGGATTCAGGCGGCTCATTCGGTAAGGCAACCTCTTCGACTGGCGCATTAACAACCTCAAACTGCAAGCCTAATTGTTGCAATAACTCCATTCTTCGCGGAGATTCTGACGCTAAAAAAAGGGGGCCCTTCTTAGAGAGATTCTGTTGTGGTGTGGTCATCATATAAATCTGCTATTATTTGCTTTAAATTGTGATCAATTTTACATCTAAATCTATCAAGATATTTCGCTAGATATTCTACCGTGGAATATCTTTTTTATGTCAAAACCAATAAAGAGCCTGTTATGGACAATGTCATTGCTGAACACACCCCCACCTTATTAGAAAAAACCTTTGATAGTGTTTATCTATTTGACCACCCACTGTATTCGCTACTGGCCGAAAAAACCGCACTGCCTTGGTTATTAGTAATCCCCAAGCAGGCTTTGAAAGAGCGTTCTTATATAGAGCAACTCTATGGTGAAATTTATCAGATGATTGATGTGCTACAAAAAGCAGGCTTTGGACCGCATTATAATATTGCCAAAATCGGCAATAAAAGCCCAAATTTGCATCTGCATATTATCTTTCGGAACACCGAAGATGAAGTCTGGCCAGATGCGGTCTGGTGCCATGAGCCCCTTATAGCCTCGGACGAGATGCCCGAGCGTTTAAGGCAAGCTTTGCAGGTGCATTTTGGTGAAACTGTATAAGCTTTTTGCATTTGAATGAAAATGGACTAATGTCAATCACATTGAAATATTGAACAAGTTCGCTATTAATTCAGGCGTCGGTCAAACACCTGGGCAATATGTAACGCAGATTGATGGCCTAAATCTTCAATTTGATGACGGCAACTAGTACCCGTTGCCACAATCCAGTCACTCTCTTCTGCCAGAGCCAATCTCGGTAACAAAACTTGCTCTGCAATCTTCTTAGAGACATCATAATGTTTGTAACCAAACTCACCAGACATCCCACAACAACCCGTTGGCATCATCTCTACCGTTAATCCCGGAATTAACTCTAACGCTTTTTGGGAATCCACAGGTGTCGCTAGGGCTTTTTGATGACAATGGACATGCAATAAGACTTTCCGCTCTTCATTTGTAACTTGATTCAACTCCGTCAATACCTGTAACTTATCCTGAGAATTTAAGCTTAAAATCAACTCTTCAAACGACAACACCGGCTGTTTTTTATTCAACCAGGCCTGGTCAGTTTGTTTGGAGGATGTTTTCAACAAGGCCTTTGCCTCATCTGTCCACACTAAAAGCTCTGAGGGTTCAATACCCACGATAACATCGTTTTCTTTGATGGCATTTAACTGTAAGACAATCTCCAATAAACCTTTCTTAGCTTCGTCCAAAAGGCCTTTGCTTATCAACGCACGAGGTGAAGAGCGCATAAACAGAGGTCGAACATCCAGCCCTAGTTTTTGTAAACTGCGTAAAGTCGCTTGTCCCACCTTCGGCTCTTGATACTGACTATACAAATCACACAATACCCAAACCGTTTGCGGCTCTTTTAAATTGCTAGACTCATCACAAGCATTAGCGATCATCTCACTTTCCCACCAGGCCTGTAGATTGAATGCGTGCGCTAAGGGTAAAGTACGGCGTTGGTCGATTCCTAAAGCAAATTTAACCAAGCTTAAAGATTGCAGCCAATTAAACAGCTTTGGGGTTTTTTGGCCTCTATTTAACAAAGCTCCGTAATACTTAAGCGCAAAATCACTTAAGTTAAAACGTCCCTTTCTGGTTTGATACAACACTTCCGATTTCAACTGCGCCATATCAACATTCGCAGGACACTCTGTCTTACAGGCTTTGCAGCCTAAACACATCTCCAGAGCCTGCTGTAATTCAGTTTGGTTAAGGGCTTTTCTAGGGTTCGGTTCGGTCAAGGCAAAGCGTAATAAATTGGCCCGTCCTCTCGTAGAGTTATTCTCTTCGCGCGTAGCCTGATACGAAGGGCACATCACCCCATTACCCGCAGACTTGCGACACGCGCCAGCGCCATTGCACTTTTCGACGGCATCCATTAAAGAGAGATCTTGTGACCAGTCAAAGCCCGTTTTTAATAACTCTTTAGGTTGTCGATCTGCGCGAAGATTTGAGGTAATCGGCATATCACCAATAATGACGCCAGGATTCAGCAGATTGAGAGGATCAAATGCACGCTTTAGCTCAAGTAAATAAGCATAAACCTGCTCCCCCACCTGCTCTTTTATAAACGGCGCGCGAATTCGGCCATCACCATGTTCACCTGACAAAGCACCGCGGTATTTTTTACCAATTTTGAATTACGTTCGGCAATGGTTTGGAATAGTCGCTTGCCCTCTGCCGTCGCCAAATCGATTTCAGGACGAATATGAATCAACCCCACCGAGGCATGACCATAATAGACACAATTGACTTGTAATTCGGCCATCAAGGCTTGAACATCTTGGTAGTAATCAAAACATTGAATGCACTGGAACGGCGGCATCTTCAATCACAGCAACCGCTTTTTACGGGTCACCTTACCCATCAACATCCCCAAACCGGCTTTACGTACTTCCCACACTTT
>VCMI01000121.1 GCA_006222135.1 Thiomicrorhabdus sp.
ACACGACGACTTACCAGTATTGGTGAGAAAACAGCCATGGACTTAATAACGTTTATCAAAGATATTAAGCGTTTTGACAAAGCAAAAAACCTAGGCTAGTTTTGCAGGGCTGACACCTCAAATCATTCAATCTGGGACGAGTGTAAATAGCTCCAGGTTGTCTAAAATGGGTAATGCCAATTTAAGGAAATGCCTGTACATGCCAGCCATTAATGCAATGGCTTACAACGTGCCATTAAAGAGATTTGCAGACGGATTAAGGGCTAAAGGCGTAGCAAGCGGAAAGATTAAAGTGGCTGTCATGCGTAAATTAATTCACATTGTGTTTGCTGTTTTAAACAGTGGCAAACCTTTTGATCCAGAATATAAGATGTGTGTTTGACTTAAAGAATCAAACACGGTATCTGGCTGCCCTGCAACTTTACAAATTCATATGAGCGCAGAGCACGTCCTGCGGCCTTACAAAATCGTGTGAGCGCAGGATCAAATATAAACTTATCAACCTAATCGATTAAGAAGGTTGAAAGCGGCTGATAACGACCTTGTTTCTACCTGACTCTTTTGCTTGATAGAGATTTTGATCCGCTTTTTCGATATAAGACTCCATCGGTGCATTCAATTGGACCGCATCGATAAGCAGCACCCCAATACTCATGGTGAGCGGCATAACCACGCCTTCCCAATCAACGTCAAGTGCTTCAACTTGTTGACGAATACGTTCTGCAATCATTTGAGTATTTTCTAAGGATACATTTGAGAGTAAGAGCAAAAACTCTTCACCGCCATAACGAAACGCTAAATCATCTTGCCTTTGATTCGACTGTACCAATTCGGCAAGCGCCTTAAGGACTTTATCACCCGCCGGATGTCCCCAAGTATCATTAATGTTTTTAAAACGATCCGCGTCCAGCATCATAATAGCAATAGATTGATTTCCGATAACGCTTTTATTGACTGTCTCCTGAAACTTTTGCTTTAGCGAGTGGCGTAATAATAAGCCGGTCAAAGCATCATATTGCAACTCTTCAATGGCTTGATGAGAAACGGCCAATCCAATTTGATTACTTAACGACATGGTCATCGCAAATAACCTAGAGAACATGAAATTCGCTAATAGATAATCCTCTTTTCTAAAAAAAAAGGCCATACTTAATGCGAGCGAGTGCTGTTCTGTATGAGAAGTTAAAATACGCTGTTTTAATTCACTTTCTACATCGAGGGCATCAATTAAAGGGGTTAAAGGACATAAAGTAGCGGTTAGGATGTCTGCATGTTCTAACCTTTTATCCCCTTGAAACCCTAAGACGATTCGTTTTAACCAACTGACTGGTCGAATAACAACCTCTTGATTGGCCTCAGCATAGATAGCTTCAATATTTTCGATCGCGAGTTCGAGCTGACTGAGCACATCTTCAAATTGATAGACTAAGTAACCTCTGGCCAAATAGCATTCCATTTTTCCAATCATTCTGTAAATAACGGGGGCTTGAACAGGGNGTTTTTTAAGAGATGGTCTCGCACCATAGTGAGAGCAGAGACCATCACTTCTAAGGGCAATACCATCTGGGCATAGCTTAATCCAAGCTGGATATAGCTGTCTTTAAACTCTTTATCAGACATGGATAAACTTTGATAAAAGCTATCCGCCTGTCCCATAATAATGATCTCCATTTGGTCTGGGTTATCAAAATATTCCTTGAAATATTCCGATGCTACCATCAATTCATAGAACGCTTTAAAAGCGTCTTCTATAGTCACCGCTTTAATCGAAGATAATTGCATACTAGCTCCAAACGTTAGTAATCTATACTTTCCGTTTTAAAATAAATTAGGTACGGTTTTATAGAGAATAAAGAAACTCATAAAAACCAAGAGAACCGCAAAACCTTGTTTCAATTGATCTTGCTTGATCCTGTTACTCAGCTTATGCCCTAGCCAACTACCGACGACTCCAATCGCAGAAAATAGACCCACAATTTGCCAATCGATGGTTAAGTTCAGCGCCTCTAACACACTTAAATAACCGATAAAACCGGCAAATGAGTTCATGGTGATAATAACCAAACTGGTGCCGACTGCCAAACGCATTGACAACCCCCCCAACAAAACTAATGCCGGAATAATTAAGAAACCACCGCCCACACCGACTAAACCGGTTACCGAGCCGACCAGAAAACCATCAATGGCGATTTTAACCATCGCACGCTCTGAACATTCACTCTTTGAATATTGTACTTTAACGGGCTTAAACATCAGATAGGAAGCCACTAATAACAATGTCGCAAAAAACAACATTTGAATGGCATCACTGACAAAGTGTGCGGACCAAGCGCCGGCTACCGCACCCATAATACCCGGAAGACCAAAAACCAAAACGGTGCGCCATTTGACGAGTTTTTGACGAGCATAGGGAAGGGCCGCAAAAAGACCGATGATACCGACAATCATCAAGGAGCTAGCAATCGCAAGTTTCGTCTCTTGACCCATCATATAGCTTAAAACGGGCACAGTAAGAATGGAACCTCCAGAGCCGAGCAAGCCTAAGGTTATACCTATAAACAGCGCGCCAATCGAAGCTAAAATCATAAAGATTTCCTTTTTAAAAATACACCGCTTTCAATGTGATGCGTATAAGGGAACTGGTCAAATAATGCGGACTCTACAATGTCGTGGGTTTTCTCTATTTCGATTAAATCTATTGCTAATGTTTCTGGATTACAAGAGATATAAATAATACGCTCAAATTCAGTCACCATTTTACGGGTTAAGTCATCTAGCCCTGAACGGGGCGGATCCACAAAAATCGTCTTAAAGTTATAGGCGTTCAAATCAACCTCTTTAAGACGGTTAAACTCTTGACCCTGCAACGCTTGCGAAATTTCTTCTGCCGCCATTTTAACGACTGTTAGGTTTTCTACCTGGTTCGCGGCAATATTAAACAAAGCAGATTTTACTGAAGTTTTTGAAATTTCAGTCGCCAACACGCGATCATAAAATTCAGACAGCGCAATCGAAAAATTGCCATTACCACAATACAATTCAATTAAATCGCCCGTTGCTCCTTTGGAGACTTTGCGTACCCAGTGGAGCATTTTTTGCGCGACTTTAGCATTTGGCTGGGTAAAGGAGTTTTCGATTTGTTGGTAGATAAAGACCTGATCATCCACCTGCAATTTTTCGATGATGTAATCTTGCTCTAGGAGGATTTTTTGCTTTCTAGCACGGCCAATAATATGCGTAATCGGCAAGTTGGCTTTTAATCGGCTCGCAGAATCTAACCAGGCCTGGTTGCCTTCAATGCCTTGTCGATAGATCAAAGTCACCAACATTTCACCACTGAGAGTGGCTAAAAAATCAACTTGAAACAGTCGCAGACGTAACACCTCATCTGCGATAATCTCGGCCATCAAGTTTGGCATTAGGTCCGCTATCGACTCAATCGCCATGGGGCACTGTTTTATATTAACCTTCTGCTTGGTTTCCTGGTCAAACATAATGTAATTAGTGTCATCCCCCTCATGCCAAATGCGGAATTCCGCACGTGCCCGATAATTCTTGGGCTCCGACGCAAACACGGTGAGGTGATGTAAAGAGGGGACCAAATCTTGCAAACGCTGGGTTTTTTCATCCAGCTGAGATTGATATTGTTCAGGAAAAACTTGGCAGAGCATGAATTTAAATCCTTCACCGGATTAAAGTAGGTCGATTAATGGATCGATATCATTTAGATAGCGACGTAAACTGGGCTCAACTTTGAGTCGCAACATTATACTCGATTACTCGAAC
>VCMI01000122.1 GCA_006222135.1 Thiomicrorhabdus sp.
GGGAATTCGCCCTCAAATTCATCACGAATCATCACGGCCGCCTTGTGCAAATTTCGCCCCCTGGCGTAATAACCCAATCCAGCCCAATGCCCTAATACTTCATCCTGAGTTGCAATTGCCAAGAGCTGCAACGTTGGAAAACTCTGCATAAAACGTTCAAAGTAGGGAATCACCGTTTTCACTTGGGTTTGTTGCAACATAATCTCAGAAACCCAAACTCGGTAAGGCGTTATATTATGCTGCCAAGGCAGATCATGGCGACCATATTGGTCAAACCAAGCCAGTAATTTCGGGGAAAATGTGGATAAATTTAGAGCGGAGCTATCAGACATTTTTGATGACATAGGGAGGTTTCTTTTGGTAAAATTTTGTCGCTTAAAGGCACTGAGAATTACGGTATACTATACCGATTATTTTAAACGTAACCAATTCAGATTTCACTATGACTCAAATACCTTCAGAAACACCAGCAATCGACTCGTCAGAGCCAACTCTTGATCCAAAAACTACTGAGACTAATACCGCGCCTAAAGAGTTTAGAACTAGGAGCTTTGCAATGCGTCAAGGCCGCTTATCTCAAGCCCAACAAGGTGCGATTGAAGCGCTTTGGCCGACCTTCGGTTTAGAGTTACAAGACCAACTCATCGATTTAACCGCTGTTTTTGGTCGAGAGGCACCGACGATTGTTGAAATCGGTTTTGGAATGGGAACGAGCCTAGTAGCAATGGCAGAAGCCCATCCAGAAAATAACTATATTGGTATTGAAGTCCACCGTCCAGGCATTGGCGCTTTGCTAAAGCTGATTGGCGAGAAGGGATTGACGAACATACGTGTTTATAATGATGATGCCATTGAAGTCTTAGCCCGCTGCATTCCAAAAGCCAGCTTAGCCGGACTTTACCTCTTCTTTCCAGACCCATGGCATAAAACGCGTCACAACAAACGTCGCATTCTACAAGCTGAATTTGCACAAACCGTCGCCAGCCACCTTAAACCAGGTGGACATTTTCACATGGCCACGGATTGGGAACATTATGCCAAGCAGATGATGGAGGTCATGAGTGAAGCGCCGAATTATCGCAACACGGCTGGAGAGCAGGCTTATACGCCTCGCCCTGATTACCGTCCATTGACGAAATTTGAGCAACGCGGCCATCGTTTAGGTCATGGTGTTTGGGATTTAATCTTCGAACGTACTTAAGACGACCTGAAATAGACCTATTGAAACAGACTGCTTAAGCTCGTTATCAGTTGTTTTTGTTGTGGGTGATACGCGGGCGATGCCATTAATTTAGCCATATCGACTCTCCAACGGGCTTTTTCATAAAGAGCCCTCTTTCCAACGATCTTCTCAGAAGCGATTTCATCCTCTGTTTGTAAAGAACCTCGATAACTCAAAGGCACAGCCACCCCTTTTAGCAACGATAAAGCCTGTGTTGGTTTTTCTATCGCCAATAAAAACTGGCTATCAATTTCAGCTGTATTCAAATCATAGGTCCCCCAACCACTGCCTGAAAAACGCTCACTGCTGGCTATAAACTGTTTCGCAGAATAGACACCTTGTTGCCACTTTCCAGCCATATAGACATTCTCTAGCAAGGCACTGGCAGGTTGCATGTCCAAAGTTCCGTTTAATAACTGATTCAGATCCAAACCCTCTACTTTAACCTGCTCAAATTCAGACGAAAACAGACCCTTTAGATTTTTTTTAGCGCCTGATTACTGAGACCTTCACTCTGTAAATCAAAACGACTGGTCATAATACCGTCTAACAGAGGCGTATCGACAGTGGAGGCAAAAGCCATCTGTAAATCCATTTTATTTAAACGGCCTTGCCAATGATAGTTTGGCGTTTTCTGAGTAACGTCCAAGATAAACTTCGAACGTAACTGGCCTTGATAGAGCTCTACATCAAGCGGAGCAAATGACAATAGACCTTGTTCTGCCTGCAGCGTTATATGCAAGGCCGAAGCTTTGACATCCCAGGCGTTTAACTGATTAATTCTCAGCTGGCCACTGGCCGTTAAATTACGCAAGTTCTCAATCGGTAAGCCCACCGGTAAATAATAGACCGAAAAGGTTTTAGGCATGGCTCCTGGTGATTTCTGAGTCGTGTTTAAGTTGAGTTGACCAGGCCTGGTCGTTTCTGCAAGCGATGGTTCTTTAGGGCTGTTTTCAGCTTTATATTCGGCTAGATAGCTCTTTAAATTAAGTTGATCAAGACTCAAATCAAACTCTAAAGCCGGCTCTTCTCCTATTTGGTATGAGACCGAACCTTTTAAGTGAGTTTGATCAACTTGCAATTTAATTTGCTTCAATACAAGCTTTTGACCATTCCACTGCCATTCAAACTGACCATTACCTTCCGTGAGTGCTTCCTGCTCAATAAACATCGGCGATGGTAAGCCAAGGTGATAAGCCCACTCTTTAAAGTTTAACCCCTTCAAATCCACCGAGCCACCCAGCGCCGAATTCATTCCGAAAAGACCTGAAAAACTCGTGGTCAATTCAGCATCTAAACCCGCTAATTTAGCTTTAACAACATTGACATTTTGTGTCTTTAAATCCAGTTCAAAACGCTCTCCAGAGGTGGTTAAACGGATTGCAGGAACATTATCTTCTGCCGGTAGATTAAAGGTAAAGAGGCCATCCCAATTTGTTAAAACCCACTGTTGTAAATGATTGGTAATTTCTAAGGTGGTATTTAAATGAAAATCATAGGTTCTTAAAGAGGGGCTGTGTTGGTAGGTAAATTCACTGCTCACATCAAAAGGTTCTCCCTTAATGACATCAAAGGTCAGGATATTAATGTCTGAAAGTTTCGCTAAATGCCCTGCAATCTGGTTCTCGAACTGCAGTTCACCCTCACGTATCACGAGACTGTCAAATGCCCAGTCAAAGCTCGGTTTTAGGCCTTCAGATTGACTGCTACTGACTTGAACCCGCTCTAACGTATCAAACCACTCTGATGCTGTCTGCGAATGATTTTCTCGATTAAAGGGCTGTGTTAAATGCGCTAATGATGGCGATTTTGATAATCCAGGTAACGATGGTAACCATTGTGGTATCAGCTGAATATCAGACCAGTTATCACCTGTTTCGGTTTTGATTAAGTGTAATTTTGGTTCAATCAATTCCAAACTAATGACCGAGATCTCTTTATCTAAAAACAGTGACTTAAGTGAAAGTTCTATTTGAACTTCCCGAATCGACAAAAGATTTTCTTCCGTAAATCCCTCGCTGTTTCTCAAATACATCTGCCCAACATTAAACATAAATGGCAAAATCGAGACCTCTACGGCACCCGTAATTTTAAAGTCACGACCCGTTACTTTCGCGACCTCTTGCTCAATCTGAGGTTTATATTGATTGAAATCAATCAGACTCACCGCGCCTGCAAACCCCAAAAACAACAGTATTGGAATAATGGCTAGAATCAGCGTGCCACGTTTAAACCATTTAAAAAAACTCTTTTTGTTCACTTTTCTTACTCTCGTCTCTATGTGGTTTTTAAAAGGTACTCTACAAAAACAAACTCACTACATCATTCAAATAATGCTGACCTGAAGTGGTTAAGGTTAATTTTTCATCGACTGAAATGGTGGCCCAGCCTTTTTCTACCATCTGCTTCAATTGAGGCTCAATCATCGATAACGGTAAGCCTGTACGCAACGTAAACAGCGACAATTCAAACCCCTCTTGTAAGCGCAAAGTATTGAGCATAAATTCAAAACAAGCATCTTCAGCTGAGACCAAGGTCGTGCGCCCAGGATTCGGCCGAGTCATCTCTTTCACATAGCTACCTGGAGAGGCGGGCATTTGGGTACGCCAAATTTTACCGTCGGGTGGTGAGGTAATTTTGCCGTGAGCTCCAGCGCCCAAACCAATATAGTCCCCATACTGCCAATAATTAAGATTATGCCGACATTGACGATTTTTCTGCGCGTAACCAGAGACCTCATAATGCTCATAACCCGCGCTGGCAATGTATGACTGGCAAGCCAATTGCATCTCCCAAGCCAGGTCATCTTCTGGTAAGACTGGAGGGTTTTTATAGAAAGGAGTATTCGGCTCTAGGGTTAATTGATAGTGCGAGAGATGAGGCGGATTAAAAGCAATCGCCTGATCAATATCGCTGATAGCCTGTTCAATGGTTTGGTTTGGTAAGGCAAACATTAGATCGAGGTTAAAGTTTTCAAACCCAGCACTTTTAGCCGCCTCGATAGCTTTAAAAGCTTCATCGGCACTGTGAATACGACCGAGTGCTTTGAGTTTCTCATCTTCAAAACTTTGTACCCCCATCGATAGACGATTAATACCAGCCGCATAAAATCCGGCAAACTTCTCAAAATCAACCGTCCCTGGATTGGCTTCCAGGGTAATTTCAATCTCAGGACCAAAACCCAATAAAGCACGGGCTTGCGACATAAAGCGATTTAAACCTGCTTCCGAAATCAAACTCGGTGTGCCGCCGCCAAAAAAGATCGAGTGAATAGGACGACCCCAGATCAACGGCAAGGTTTGTTCTAACTGTTTAATCAACGCATCAATATAAGCGGCTTCATCACTCTCCGCTTTTAGTGTGTGTGAATTAAAATCGCAATAGGGGCATTTCTGCACACACCATGGATAGTGCACATACAAACTAAGGGGGATTGGTTGGGTAAAAATCACTGAAATATCCAATATTGAAAACGACCAGGCCTTATATGTTGAAAGTGTTCTCCAAAAGTGGAGAATTTATTAGGGACGCTTAGTAAAAGGACAGAGAGATCTTGTGACCAGGCCTAGGGTAAGACCTTCCATGCCAGATTAAGACCTTAGTCGTCGTGT
>VCMI01000123.1 GCA_006222135.1 Thiomicrorhabdus sp.
ACACGACGACTCTCGAAACATCTATGCTAAACATAATTGATTTACTTGCTATCGATTGAACTTCTTGAATAAAGCTTTCAACGTCTTTAAGTTGCGCGGGGACTTCTATACCACTTGAATCCATTCAGTATCATCCTTCTTTGTACTGCAGATTTACCTGCATTAGTTCGAGCTTTTTTTTGCAATCCATTCTTCAATTGGTACAAACCGATACTCCATTTCAGACCGATCAAACTTAGATGTAAAATCTCTAACCATACTGTCAAATTCACGATCAGAACCTGTCTCACCTGATTTTGGGAGCAGGTACTCTCTACCTGACTCAGTCCAGACTTGCCAATAGTCCTTATTCTGCTCAAGTAGTGCAATCCTCTCGACCTGAGTGCTTCTTCGAACAAGGTCGTATTTGGAGTATTTCGGATTAGTTGAACCGATGATGCATTCAAATAGTGTGTTTTCATCCTTAAACAGACCTATAACTTCTTGTAGTCGCCAATTCAACATCACAATTTTAGGCTCATCATAAACACCTGGTGCTGAATAGTAATCTAGTTCCATAACCTTAATTCCAAATTTTGTCTAAACGAATTTTAAGTCATATTATTTTAAAAACGACCGGTTGTGAACTAAAAAACTAGAGGCGGCGAGCAATCTCAATAGTTTGAAAGTGTACTACCGTTACTACACGATTTAGCGCAGTTTTTGAGGATGAAAGCACTGTCTATATACTCTAAAATATAAGTTGATTTGCTTATCCAAGTATAGGTAATCTTCAGAGTAATTAGTTACATCGAAAATTAATTCAGAATGGGAGTAAACATGAAAATAGTTCACCTGTCAGACACTCATGGCTTTCATGGAGAAGACGTCTATACCTGGTTTGAAGTTTATATGGGAATCTGCAATCGATGAAAGTATATTTATGGAACAGGGAATGAGTAAACATCAAACGCTTCTCTCTCTTTGTTTAGAGCACAATCAAGACGTTGCAATAAAAGTGCCTGAAGACGATTACTTAAAGACTAATGCTTCGATCTTGCGGTATTGCTTGGCTTCGGAGTCGTGTTTTCATATTAGCCTTGCTGGATGTTCATTTGAGCAAATAATAGAATCATTGTTTAAGCAGACCAAAAGAGAGTTAGGGCGTGAACTGAATGTAGCAAGCGTTAATGGTGGGCTTGATTTGTTTGTAGATACCCTCGATGCACTTAATCAGCTCCTGAAGATTGTCGACAAGTCAATTAACATGGCGGTTTTTGGGTTTGATGAGATTGTAAAATTTAGGCAATATAAATTGCCAGACAAGCTAAGGTCGGTTATGCAACACCATGAAAAAATCACTTACATTTTAGTTGTCGAGGACAGAGCCTTTAACTCTATCTTTGAATCACATGCGTCTCCTTTTTTACACTTCGCTCAAACCGTGGAATGGTTAGATGATTAAAGTATTCAATATTAATAAAAACGGTAAGGACTTTCAAATTGATTAACAACACTACCATTCAAATTAATAAAGGCTATAGAAGCTTAAGAGCAAACAAATCATTTAAGAAAGGAGACATAATATTAGAGGAATCCCCGTTCGCACTTGCAAGTATCGCAAAACGTTATCAAACAGAACTTTCTATCAAATATGGCTGGCCATGGGTAATGACATTTGAACTAGTGCAAATGCTCAATAATAAAAATTTGCTTCAGCGTTCAAAGATATGCGACTCAATGGCAACGACAAATTCCCTTTAGATGATATAGACAATGAGATTCTGTTAGATGTCAATTAACTTGTCCGGTTGGCGCCAATTAACTTGTCCGCTTGAGCGGGTTCTTTATTCGTTAATGAGCGGCTTGTTTTTTTCGGTAACTTTCTCCTTCGATACTGATGATTTTGGAATGGTGAATAACCCTATCTACTGCGGCTACCGTCATTAGATTATTGGGGAAGATGCTGTCCCATTGGCTAAAGGGATGGTTGCTGGTAATAATCAAGCTGCCACTTTCATAACGATGGGCAATAAACTCAAACAATACTTGTGTTTCGCCTTCCGTTTTTTGTACATAGCCGATGTCATCGATAATCATCACTCGATATTTGTCGAGTTTGGTCATAAAACGCATCAACTCTAAGTCTTTCTTGGCGGTTTGTAATTGTTGAACGAGGTTGATGGCGCTGAGGCTTTTCACTCGAACTCCTTGGTCAATGAGGTTCAGTCCTAATGCATTGGCAATATGTGATTTGCCTACGCCGGAGGGGCCGAAGAGTAAAATATTGGTACTGGAGTCGACCCAGTCTTTATCCTCTTGTAATTGGCGTATCGTTTGTGCAACGGCTTGAGGGTATTCCTCTAACTTGAGGTTGGAAAGGCTTTTGGCGGGGTTGAGTTGACTTTCTTTACGCCAATTAAGCACCCTGTGTTGAAAGCGTCTTGCCAGTTCGATCTCACACAGTTTGCTTAGAAAGGTTTGATAACTCCAGCTCTGGGTGATGGCTTGTTGCTCGACTTCGAGTAGGTGTTGTTTGACGCCACTTAGATTGAGATTTTTTAACATAGAGTCTAGTGGTAGCATGATACGTCTCCTGTCCTTACGCTCGCGTCAATTAAACCATCATAATCGTTCAAGGTATGTTGATTCACGACCAGCTTTGGAATGGTTTGATTGGGCAGATACGCTTGCTGTAATTGCCTAAGGGGTGGAACGGAACCTTTGGTTTGAATCTGGGTTAAGAGATTGAACCCAAAGTCGTATTCCGCTTGTGGTGAGGATTGAGTTGAAGCAATTTTTAATAGGCCGACCATCCACTTACAGGCCTGCTGTGTATCGAGTTGTTGGTCTGCCAGCCTCCATAGGGCACGATAATTGTCGTCAGGCATGAGTTCATCTCGATAGACCAGATGGCGAAAGGCTTGGGGTTTAGCGGCCAATGCATTAATGACATGGTGATAATCAATACGACGCGTTCTGGTTTGTCCTTTCTTAAGATGGATGCGGGTTAAATCAATGACTTTTTGTTGTGCCAGATACCCCACCACTGTGTCATGTCGTAGGTGGATATTGAGCGTGGCGCCAACTAAACGCGAAGGGACGCTGTAGGTCACGCGTCTGACTTCGATGGTCGAGCTCGTGGTGACTTTAACGCTGATGGGCGTGTAATCAATAAAGCGGTGTTTGGGTAAAGGTAATAGATGTTTTTGTTCTTCTCTAAAAGCACTCGTCGTATAGTCATTCAGTCGTTGAGTATGTTGATTGATGAGTTGTTGGTACTGCTCAAGGCTTTCAAAGTCAGGACTGTCTCTGAGTAAGATGGCTTGTGCTAGGCGGTGCTTGAGTGAACGGTGCGCGGTTTCAACGGCACCATTTTCATGAGAGACACCCTTGTTATTGCGTGTGGCTTTAAGGCCATAATGTTCACACAGCGCATGATAACTTTGGGTGAGCTGTTGTTCTTGATGGTGGTTGTTAAACGCCGCACTCAGGCTATCGGTTCGGTGCTCATGTGGGCGGCCACCCATCGCGGTTAAGGCATTTTGCAATCCTTCGGATAAGGCCGCATAGCTTTCACCGCCTTGAATGACCTGAGCATAACGCCAACCACTAAAGGCCAACCTAAATTGGTAAATCATGTGATCAAAAGGCGCGCCTGCGATGGTGATTTTAATATTAGGGTGGGTAAAGTCCGACAAGCCCATTAATCCGGCTGGTACATCTTGTCTAAAAATGACGGATTTATCGGCTCCTTCAATCGCCTTAAAGAACTGCACACGCCGCTGCAAGGTACGCAACAGGGTTCTTGGATATTGGCCCGGGTAATTGTCGTCAAGATATTCCCAAAGGGTTAAACCGGTCAGAGTGGGTTCTTGGCGTAAGAGCGGTAAAAGTAGGCTTTCCCAAATATTGGCGAGCGGGTCTTTTCGGGTACGTCCTTTGCGCTGAGTGGGTTGTGGATTGGGAATGCTGTTTTCGATACGGCGACCAGAACGTGAACTGATACCAGACTTGGCTGCACTAATGAGTTGAGAAAGACCTTGATTACGATGGGTCATGTAAATTGTCCTTTGGTGTTGAGTGATATATTTGCCTGACAATTGAATATCCTTTTCGTTTGAATATTCGTTCATCATAGCGTCACTCAAGCGGACAAGTTAATTGGCGCGAGGAGGACAAGTTAATTGTCGCCTAACAGATAYCATTGGTGTCGCTCTGAGTCCGGACCATGGCTCTGA
>VCMI01000013.1 GCA_006222135.1 Thiomicrorhabdus sp.
TCTAGTCTATGCGCCCCTAAAAGAAGCCCTAAAAGACATTCCTTGTAAGAAGTTGACGCCTAAAATAATTTTTGATGCGGTTGTGGCGCTTCGAGAAGAAAAAGTCCCCAATCCCCAGTATCAAGGTAATGCGGGTAGCTTCTTTAAAAATCCATTGATAAGCGCGGAGTATTTGGAGGAATTACAGCGTAAATACCCTGATATTCCAAACCATAAAATGTTGGATGGAAGTTTTAAAATCCATGCCGCTTGGCTCATTGAACAAACTGATTGGAACAGGCAAGTCGCACGGCCATGCAGGAGTTTCTAGGCAACATGCATTGGTATTAGTGAATCTCGGTGATGCCACCGGCAGTGAAGTCGAAGAGCTCTCTCAAATGGTAAAAGCGGATGTTAACCATAAGTTTGGTATTTATTTGGAACCGGAAGTTATTATTTTTCAGTGATCATTTTTCAGTCATTATGATTGAACAATAACAATAATCTACCGTGCATAAAAAAAGACCTGGCAGAATCTCCTCTGCCAGGTCTTTTTTGTTTCTGACCGCTGAAATCCGAGCCTATTACAGCAAAGATTTAAGCATGCTTAATCATCTACTCTTAATAGCCTGCTCGGCGTTTAATGAGACTTCCAATTCAGGGGTTGAAGAAGCGGTTTCAATATGCAAAGTACGTGTTGGAAAGGCCATTTCTGCGTCTTGCGCTTCAACAATCTCAATGACCTTTAACAAGACATCCTCTTTGATTTCATGAAATCTAATCCAATCGGTGGTTTTGGTAAAGGTATAAATAAAGAAATCCAGTGACGAAGCACCAAACTGATTAAAGTTTACAATCAAGGTTTGACTGTTATCAATGTCAGGATGACCTCTTAACATCGCTTTAATCGCAAGGATGATTTCTCGCATCTTATTGACATCAGCATAACGAATCCCCATGGTCTCTTTAATACGTCGATTGTTCATACGAGAAGGATTCTCAATCGAAATATTGGCAAAAATTCCATTTGGGATATAGAGCGGTCGTTTATCAAAGGTGCGGACTGTCGTCATACGCCAGCCTATTTTTTCAACCGTCCCTTCAATCTCTCTATCAGGGGAGCGAATCCATTCACCGGCCGTAAAAGGCTTGTCCATATAGAGCATCATACCGCCAAATACATTGCTTAAAAGATCTTTAGCGGCAAAACCTATCACAATACCACCGACACCACCGAAGGCCATCAGTCCGGTTAGATTGACGCCAAAAGCACTTAAGAAGAATAATATCGTCAGAATAAATGCCAATAACTTAATAATTTTGGCGAGCGCTTCAACCGTTACGGCGTCTAGACGTTCATTCTCTCGAGCATATTCTTTTAAATGTAATTCCAGACGTTGTACTAAACGAATCACGAACCACGCAAAAGAGAGTGTCAAAATAGTCGATTTGAAATCATTGATATATTCAACCAATTCAACATAGATTCCCACTTTCGTGATCATAGTGGTTAACGCCAACACCGTACCCGTTACCCAGATAAAGAACGAAGCCGGAGACCTTGCTGCATCCGTAATGCTATGGGTCCAAATGCGCCCTTTCTTCTCAAACTGGTCACAGGCAACACTCAACACTCGTCGTTGAATGAGATCAATAATCGCGGTCACCGTTAAAATGGTGATCACCCATAAAATCCAGGCCTGACTGCCAAAAAGTGTGACTAAATAGTTCCAGTATTCAGAGAACAAGGCCATTAAATTAACTCCTGCTGATCATTCGTTTGATTCAATTGATTGACAACCGTCACAGCGGCTTGCCATAAGGGATCATATTGTAATTTTTGGTAGTCGAATTTACCGTGTGCATGCAAACGGATTAGGCGAGCATGCGACAAGGCCGTGGCATGCCAATTAATCTTACTAAGCACCTCATCCGCAGCCATCGAGTCGTTACACACCAAGACTAGGTCACAACCCGCTTGCAGAGCCTTTAAAACTCTCTGAGGTGCATTTCCAAACTCAGTGGCGGCTTTCATGCTCATATCGTCACTGATAATAGCGCCTTCAAAATGACACTGTTTGCGTAATACCACTTGTAACCAAACTTCAGAGAATCCAGCCGGTAATGAGTCCAGATGCGGATAAATAACATGTGCTGGCATAATCGCATCCAAACCATTTTCAATCAATCGGAGAAAAGGCTGCATATCATGCTGTTGAATTTCGGCGAAGGGTCTTTCATCTACTGCGACTTCAAGATGGGTGTCGGCTTCTATAAAACCGTGCCCCGGGAAATGTTTGCCAACCGATGCCATACCCGCCTTATGCATTCCCAGCATAAGGTGGAGTGATAAATTACCCACCGCAATCGGATTACTATGAAATGCACGATCGCCAATAACAGTACTGCCACCGTAATCTACGTCAACAACGGGTGCAAAGCTAAAATCGATGCCGACCGATAAAAGCTCGGCCGCCAGTAACCAACCAACTTTCTCGGCGACAGCATAACTGTGTTTTTCATCTTTTTCATAAAGCTCGCCTAACACTCGCATCGGCGGAATATGCGTAAAGCCTTGTCTAAAACGTTGTACCCGTCCGCCTTCATGATCTACACCAATCAGCAGTTTTGGGTGACGTAAGTTATGAATCGATTTGGTCAATTTTTGAATCTGTTCTATGGATTTAAAGTTACGGCTAAAAAGAATGACACCAGCGACCAGAGGATCCATTAAACGTTCGATATCCACTGGTTGAAGATGAGTTCCTTCAATATCCACCATTACGGACCCTAAAGACATCGACTGCCCATCTATTTTTTGCATTTCTATTCCTTAACGTTCAAGACAACGACCAAAGCACTCTGGCGTCACTGTTTAATGACCGTATCATAACAAAAACCAACGATTTACCAAGTCTATGAACGATTTAATCTCACTCAATAAATTTAGCCTTAATGGTAAATTTAATATAGTTGTCATATTAAAACGCTATGCTATTTGTATTGAAAACAACCGACTGCATTAAAGAGTCCGGCTGGAAATAAAATAATAGGGATTATAATATGGCTAAATTAATTGGCATTGCCACCCACACCTCCTCTAAAGGAGCTATTACGACACACCAGCAGATTGAAGTCAGTTCCGAGTCAGGTCTAGCAAATGACTTTCAAGGGCAAAAACATCAGAAAACCCAAGTGACTCTACTCTCTAAAAAAAGTTGGGATCAAGCTTGTGCTGAAGTCGACGTGACATTAGATTGGATTGAACGACGTGCGAACTTATTGATTGACGACTTTGAATTCAATGAAGCGATGATTGGTCAACAAGTGCAGATTGGTGGCGTATTGTTAGAGATCACTCGTGAAACCGATCCTTGTGGGCGTATGGATGATTTACAGTTAGGATTAAAAGTCGCATTGACTCCAGAGTGGCGTGGTGGAGCGCGTTGTACAGTATTGAGATCAGGCATGATTAAGATTGGGGATAGCGTTCATCTACTCAAACGAGTATAGCGAACACCATTGATGGGTTTAAAACATAATAAAGCATTTTCAAACTCACCAGGCCTGGTATATCCTGCGGCTTTACAGAACTATGTGAGCGTAGGACATGTCCTGCGGCTTTACAAAATCATGTTAGCGCAGGGTCAAACCGAAAACCTAATAAAACCCTGTCTATTCAGCACACAAACAGAAGTAACGCCCGTCTATCTCACTCTTATCCTTCTTCGTGACTTTGTGTCTTCGTGGTTCATCTCTTTATTATCTAAACCTACGTAATACCAAAGCTTAGCGATTCGATTGACGCGACCGCACATCTAAATAATCACGCCATTGATCGCCAATCAAATTGACCGCCAAGACGACCATCATCAAAGCGATCCCAGGCGCCAAAACCAAGTGTGGAGCCACTAATAGATAACGCGTGCCCTCTTTAATCATACTGCCCCATGAGGCATCCGGTGGTTGAACACCTAACCCTAGAAAAGACAGTCCCGCTTCTGAAATCACCGCACCCGCTACACCAAATGTTGCTTCCACGCCTAAAGGCGCCAAAATAAGGGGTAAAACATGGCGCCATAATATCCACGGCATCGGCACAGCGAGCGAACGTGCCGCTAAAATATGTTCACGATGGCGTAAACTTAAGGTTTGCGCTCTTGCTAAACGCGCATACCCCACCCAACCTACTACAACGAGGGCAAACACCACATTTTCGATACCAGGCCCTAGAATGGCTGCTAAAGCGATTGCCAGTAACAACCCTGGAAAGGCTAAAAAGACATCAATGACTTTAGTAATAATGCGATCCGTCCAACCGCCCATATAACCACTATAGATTCCAATGGTAGTCCCGATAATGGCCGAAAAAAACACGACCCCCATTGCAACAAACAACGAAGTTTGTGCGCCTAAAATAAGACGTTCGAGCACAGGACGACCTAACTCATCTGAACCTAACCAGGCCTGGTTACTCGGCCCTGTCAAAAATTGCGACAAAATCACTTCATTGGCACTGTCGCCAATGACAAACCCTAAAATAGCCATCAATAGCCAGACGACGACAATGCTATAACTTAAATAACGTAACATTAATCAAACATCCCATTCATCAACTTAATTACCATCCTAATTCGTCACTCTTATTCTCGGATCTAACCAAGCATAAACTAACTCTGTTAATCCATTAATTGTAATATACGCGACACTGATCACTAAGATACAACCTTGCACCACCGGATAATCGCGGCGCTGAATGGATTCCACCAATAGTTGACCCAGGCCTGGCCAATCAAACACCACTTCGGTAATGACTGCGCCACCTAATAAAGTGCCAAGTTGTAACCCTAAGATGGTGACGACTGGCAATAAGGCATTCATCAATGCATGTTTACCGTAAATCAATCGCCCTGGTAACCCTTTCGCTTGTGCCGTACGAATATAGTCTTCATGCAACACTTCTAACAACGAGGCTCTCAACATGCGCGCTAAAATAGCGGCTAATGCTGTCCCTAGGGTAATGGCTGGTAATATCCATGATAACGGCTGATCAGCACCACTCACGGGTAACCAAGCCAGCCATAAAGAGAAGAAGAGAATCAACATTGGCCCTAACCAAAAGTTAGGAACGGAGACGCCTACCAGAGAAACCGACATAGAAAGATGATCCGGCCATTTACCTGCTCTTAAAGCGGCCCAAAGCCCTAACGGAAAAGAGATTAAGACCGCGACTAACAACGCCATGACGGCTAACTGTAACGTCATTGGAAAACGTTCAGCAATCAGTTCAGAAACGGGTTGCTGAAAAAACAACGACTGTCCTAAATCAAACTGCATAACACCAGAGATAAATTTCCAGTATTGCACCCCTATGGGCAGATTCAAGCCTAACTGCTCACGTAAGACAGTTTCGTCAGCCGGACTGGCCCAGTCACCTAACATGACGGCAACGGGATCTCCTGGCACTAAATGGATTAAAAAGAAGACCAATGTGCCGACAATCCAAGAGACAAATAGCACTGAGCCCAATAAACGGAAGAAATAACTAATCACAAAATGGCCTCATACTGCAACGTACTTACATTTTTATTATTTACGATCATCATGGCGTAATCATGACCTCTGTACCCGGCTCTATCAAATCAAACAACTCAATTAGATCGTCATTACGCATGCGGATACAGCCATGGGATAATGGTCTGCCCATCGGCTCACTGTCCGGTGTGCCATGAATATAGATATAACGCTGCATACTGTCTACATTACCCAGTCGATTGAGACCTACCTCTTTACCAGAGAGCCATAGAATACGGCTGAGAATCCAATCCCTTTGCGGATGACTGTCGGCTAAGCTTTGATCATAAATCTCACCGGTAGCTCGTCGCCCAATAAAAACTGTATTAATGGGCGCGTTTTGACCAATTTTTGCCCGTAGCTGATGCAATCCTAATGGGGTCTTACCTGAACTCTTCTCACATCCAACTCCATTTAATCCGCTACTGATTGAATAACAGTGTGTTTGGACAGCACTATTCTGTTCATTTGAAATGACCGTCAACGTCTGCTGTGATATGGAAATAATAATGGAGTAAGACACTGTAACCTGCTGCAATACATATAAATAATGGGGACTATTCTAACGTTGAATAGTTTGACTAGGAAAAGCTTTCAGTACTATTTTTTAATATAAACACGTTAAAACACTTCTTATGCAAAACTGAACTGAGAATGAACGTTTCATCCAAAGCAAATAGTGCCGTTTCAAACCCGGCATCATGTCTATTATATTTGCTTGTTTACCTGCAATAATCCATCCAAACGCCCATCCGAATAGAGTGTATAGCCACTCATATTAGAGCGCATCACCGAATACTGATCCTCATACCAAAGTGGTATGACGGCCAGCGTATCGAGTAAATGACGCTGTAAATTTTGATAAAGCACGGCTTGTTGTTCTAGCGATTGCGTGTGTCCGGCCTCTCGAATGAGTTGATCGGCCATTGCGTCGCGATAGCGTCCTCGGTTGGCACCCTTGGGTGGAATGGCATCGGAGTCAAAGGCGTATTGAAAAATATCCGGACTTTTTATGCCGACCCAAGCCAAGCTATATAATTGAAAACGCCCCTTTTTGATGTCACTGTAAAAGGTACCCCAATCATAGCTTTGGATATTTAAATGAATACCGATTTCTCTAAGTTGCGACTGGTAAATAGTCGCCAAACGAATTCGCGTTGGATCGTTAGAAGTTTTATAACTTAACTCAATAATCGTTTGATTATTCGAGTCTTTTTCAATCAGGCCTGGTGGAATGACTACTTGTTTTAACAAGGCTTTGGCTTTCTCAGGCTGGTAGTCATAACCGTGAACATCCTTCACGCCACTCCAGTGTTCAGGCACTAATAAGCCGCCCGCTAAACGTGCATGCCCTGCAAACATAGCTTCAACAATTGCGTGACGATCTATGCCATAAGCCAACGCTTGTCGCATAGCCGGTTGTGCGAGTAACTCATCTTCAAAATTAAAACCGATATAACCAAAGTTAGTACCACTATGCCATTCGACCTTAAGGCCATCTTGTTTTTCACAGTAATTAACCAACTCTGGCGATAGGTCATTTTGAATAATATCCAACTCGCCTTTTTTCAACTTCAAGACGCGAACAGTGGCATCTTTAACAGGCACAAAAACAAGTTCTGACAAATCGGATAAACGTTGCAATACCAACTTCTGCTCAGATAAAGAGACGAATTGACAAGGCCCCGAACCAATCGGCGTCTCATGAAAGACATGATTTTTATCAATCAAATCTTTTGGCAAGATACCAATCACCAAACGACCTACAAACAGAGCATCCGCTTTATCAAGAATGAAATCAACTTGCCGTTCATTAACAGCGACTATCTCTTTAATGCCTTTCAACGAACCGCGATGTGCAGAACCCAAGTCTGGATTCAACACACTTTGGTAAGTCGCCACCACATCCTCGGTCGTCAGTTTCTTACCATGATGAAACGGCAAAGAATCATTCAGCGTAAAACGATAGTGCGTAATAGAGAGTTGCTGCCAATTGGCTAAATCAGGAATGGCTTGAAAACTTTCGTCAAAATCAATCAACTGACGGTAGATCAGACGATTAACACGACTGGACAAGGCATCCGTGGCTTTACGAGGATCTAACATCCGAGGACGAGAAGTAATGCCTACTCGAATAGAACTTTGACTACTGTACGCTTCCTGACAACCCGAGAGGCCGAAAAAACTCAAACCCGGTAACGTTACCAGGCCTGCTTGAATAAAGTCGCGTCGTTTCAAGTTAAACTCCCAAAAAACCACGCTTTACATTCTTTGTTAATTCCGTGAATTTGAACCATAAAATTACGCTTTTGGTTTAGCCGTTGTAACAGGCTCTTGTAATAACTTATCAAACAACATTAAATCATCGGTCGTTAAATCACCTAAAGTTGACTCTAACGTTAAGCTTGTTAACACTTGATTATGAATCGCTGCCACTAGGTTCTTACGCGCAGAGTACTGATTGGCACGTGCCGTTAATACTTCAAGCAAGCTTTTCAATCCAACACGATATCCCTCTTCTGCCGCTTCTAAGAAGGCATCATTCGACTTAACGGCTTCACGTAACGCTGAGATTAAAGATTCTCCCGCTTCTAAAGTACGTGCTTGAATACGAACATCAAGACGAGCTTGCTCTTGACTGTCTCGCAAAGCCTCTCTAGCAGCAGTAACTTGAAAACGCGCCGCACTGACTTGAGAACCAGTACCTCCGCCAGAATACAGTGGCATGGAGACTGTTACGCCAATAGAGGTCTTTTGGGCATCTCTATTAAAAACAGTCACGGAGGTAAAGTCAGAATAGGCTGAATCTGTATATTTTGCCTGCAAATTAACAGTAGGCCAATAGCCACCTTTTTGCACTTCAATCTCTTGCTCGGCAGTTAACACCGTCGAAGCCGCTTGCTTAATTGCCAAGTTCTGAGATTCTACTCTGGCTTCCAAATTGGCCTTATTTAAATCTACTTTTGGTAACACGACTTGCATCGACAAGCCTTTCAAATGACGGATTGACTTACCGGTTAGCTTTGACAACTCTTCTAAGCTAATATCCAAACTGTTTTCGCCAGTAATGCGATCTGATTTTGATAAATCATAACTTGACTTAGCTTGCAGAACATCTACTCGACTAGCAAGCCCGACTTCTGAAGAGGCTTGTGCACGTTCTAATTGGGTTTTATCTGCTTTTTCTTTCGCTTTAAAAAGCTGTAAATCTTGCTGAGCCAATAACACATTAAAATAAGCTTCAGTTACACGCAAGATCAGGTTCTGCTCTGCTGTTTGCACCACATATTTAGAGGTTTGTAAGCTTTGCTTAACTTGTTCATACCCGGCCCAAGTTTCATGCTGGTAAAGCGATTGATTTAACGTTACAGACATATCTTGAGAAGTCATATCGCTATTATCATTGCTGCTATCGTTGACAAAATAACTACCATCAGCCTGAATCTGTGGCAATAAATATGATCTAGCCGTTTTTAATCCCTGCTGATCTGATTGATATGTTGCTCGTGCTTGCGCCAAGGTCGCATCATGCATTGAAGCCATTTGATAAACATCCATCAACCCAGCTGTTGCAGAAGCTTGGACATTTGTGACACTCGCCAAACCTAAAATACTGCTTGAAACCACAAGCCCTAAACGGGACATAGAACCATTAAACTTTTTCATCTGCACTCCATAAACTAAAGGGAACCTTACTCAGGCTAACATTATAATATTTCGATATATTGGTCACTTCTTTCGCGGACCAACTTGGTATTTCTATCTCTTCGTCTTCTGATTCCATTTCGACCTCAGCGACGACTAACCCAAGGTTAGCCCCGAGAAATTCATCAATCTCCCAGGTATGCTGCCCGACTTTCACCAGGTAGCGAATCTTTTCAATGACAGGACCTGCCGCCAAGGTTTTCAGGATTTTATGACCGTCTTCTAACGGGATTTCGTACTCATACTCATCTCTGCTTAAGCCGATTTCCAAACTCTTGATGTTCATATTGGCTTTTTCGCCTTCAATACGAACTCGTACAGAGCTTTTGGCACTGGCTTCTGAAATATCGTTTAAATACCCCTGTGCAAAATGGGTTTGCTTGTAGGATAAAGCTTTCCAATCATCATTCTTTACTAAAAACTTTCTTTCAATCTCTCTTGCCATGCTAATTACCCGTAGACCCCTAGTCGTCGTGT
>VCMI01000124.1 GCA_006222135.1 Thiomicrorhabdus sp.
AAAGCGCTCTTCACTTAGCTGCTTTTGTCTTTTTGCCGATTGTTGCATTAGATAAATAATGAGCAGCGTAAAGAGGGTAAGGGTCAGCAGTATAATTGAAATAGTTTGATAATAAGTTTGTGTTTTTGGAGTGTAAGAATCGTTTGGCTACGTTCTGCAATCACAGCATTATCTAAATGTGCGACAGGGGTAAAGAGTTGAACTCCATATTTGTCTTGACCAAATTGAGCAATGAATTGTTGTGTATTATCATCGATTAAAAATGTCCAAAATAGATTTGCTGGGGCGACATTCACTTGAGGATATTGCTTGGGGTTAACCACTATGGCCATGATATGATTTTGCATAATGACATCATCTCGATAAATCGGCACCATACCTGATTCAAAACGATTTTTGAGGTTAAGGTAACTTCCCATGTCGGCAAAGGTAAATCCTTCCATGTCATCAGTTTGTTGTAAGGTCTGTTTGACATCGCTATGGGTGTTAACCAAGTACGGCCAATCTAATTTTATATTGTAATGAGATGCAAGAGATTGGACTTTTTGAAAGGTGCCTGAACGCGGGTTAGGTAGAAAAAAGTCACTATTATGCTCAGAGAGTTGTTGCAATACGTCTTTAAGGTTTTTTACGTTAGAGAAATCTAAATCATTATTTTGTGGTCCGATAATGGCAAAATAATTGTACATGATTTCGGCATAATGAAGCGCAGAGCCATCTGTAATAAAAAGCTTTTCACCGGTTGGATAATGACTCAAAATAAAGTCAAATTTACCCTGCTTTGCTTGTTCCATCACATTGAGGGCACCTGTGGTGGTTAACTCAACTCTGACAGAAGGGTTTTGCTTTTCAAAACGTTCGATGAGTACGGACACAATGCCTGAATCAGTCAGCGTTTTAGGCGCGATTAATTTAAGAACTGAAGTGTCTTTTGCCTCGGCGACGGGATGAAAAATAGCGATGCTATATACGAAAATTAAGATAATTTTGTATATAAAATTCTGGAGTCGCTTAATCCTGTTTTGGAAGCCAATAGGTAAATAAATCATGGGTTCTTAGTACCGTTATTTCTTTATCCACCGACTATTGATTTGTATGTAATGACCTGGCTTAGTTTTTTCTAAGGCTTTTTTGCCCGCTAAGGTTTCAACTTCTTGAATCGCTATTTTGTTGGTATTGGCCAGTTTTTGGTATTGCTCTTTTCTCGCGTTATTAATCAACTGTACCAGTTGAGATGCTTCATTTTGATTGGTCACAACACCCAAGTAGCCATTAGGTTGTTCGCCGACTAACCCTTGAGACTTATAGTTGCCTATTTGTCCCATTGCTTGTTGTAGCGTCATTGCATAAGCATTCGCAGCAAAGGCAAAAATTAGAGTAAAGAAAAAAGGCTGGAGTATTTTTTTAAAAGTCATAGTGTTAATCCTTAATAGTCATTTCTTAGAATAAGCCGCTAGATTCACTGAACATGGCATCAAGTTGTTTATCTACTTTGATTAAAATTTCATGTTGAATTTTAACGTTTAGATTAATGTTAATGGGTTCATTTGGTAAGGCCACCTGAACGGTTGGTGTACACGCAGAAAGGAGACCGAGTAGACCCATCAAAAGAACGGCTTTATGCAAGCTTTTTAATAAAAGCATATTTCAAACTCCTATGCTAAAACGCAGAGCGCGTTTAAGTTCACGTTGGGGGATTTAAAGTTCTCTTTAAACGAATTCTTAACGATGGAAAAACGGACTATTATCATTATGAAATCCTAAAAATCGTTATTGTTTGTATGCTATCGACGATATCAAATGACTGGATATCGCTGATGATGACTTTAGTTTAGCAGAAACTAACTGCACCGTATCTATCGGTTAAATAAATCTACAAACTTTAATACTTTTGTAAAAGTATCATATTGAATCGAGCGCTTTTTTCTTAATTGGATTGTTGTTGGATTTTTTCTTGAACTCTACGTTTAATGGTTTCACTGACCTGGTTGGTAATTTGCATACTGGTTATCAAAGAAGGTAAATCCTCTTCCAGATTAATATTTAAATTAACCGCTCGACCCTTTTCGACATTCGGATTTTGCCCTTTTAAGGTTAATCCCAAATTTAGTTTTTGATCCACTCCAATACTGACACGGCTCTGTAATAAAGTGTAGTGAAACTCATCCAATACATCCAATACGAGCTTCATGCTTTGATTACTTTTGCCGATGCCTGATTTGGCTTCTGGTTGATATTGTAATAAGCCACCACTGGCTTGTGAGGTGACAAAGCCTTGTTGGATTAGAAAGCTCGGCGATTTTGTTGTTAAATTAACCTCCAGTGGTAATGTGCCATCGATCAACCCTCGGCCTTTTAAACGGCTTGTAGGATGCTGCTTTAGTAGTTCTTGAATCTCGATATTTTTTAAGTGGAGTTGGGTTTTAAAAGGCTTAGACAGATCAATGGCTTGAGGATCTAACCAGGCCTGGCCGTTTAAGAGTTCGCTGTGTAAGGTTTCTATTTCCAGCTTCCCCTTTAAAGGAGTGCTTAATGAGCCCTGATAGTGAGCGGTCATTTTAACGGGTCCCGCAATCAGGCCATGAGTTACCCGAGTGATCTGCAAGGTGGGCAGAGAAACCTTAAACTGTTTATGGCTTAAGTTAAGGGCAGATAATGCACTTATCTGGCTGAAGGCCGTTTGTTGATAGAGACCGCTGACTTGTTTCAGATCGGTTTTGACCGAGCCAGACAGTGCTGCAAGAGGATCTTTTAAACGCTTAATATTTAATTTTAGTTGGCCTTGTAAAGTCAGTTGGCCACTGGCCAAGGTAAGTTGCTGAGGCCAAGAAGAGAAAGTTTTTTCAGCGAATTACCCGCCAGAAAAAACAGCGGCTCTAGTGACCAGTCAGTGGTGAGGGTTTGATTTTTCCAGCGACTACTGTGTTTGATACTTAATTCAGCGGCATTGCTAATTCGACCTGAAAATTGAAGGTTATTTAGCCCCCCTGATAAAGCCCCTTGAGCCGCCCAGAATTGTGGCAAGAGTTGAGCTTGTTCTAACCGTGGAGTAGAGGCACTGTAGTTTGCTTTGATTTGTATGGGAGTAGAGGTCACTCCATTTACAGAGTTGTTTAGTTGCAATGAATTTAAGCTGATCTGTAGGTCTTTAGCTTTTAACTGCGGGCTTGTAAATTGGGTTTTAAGCGTAGCTTGCTTGCTTGAGAGCGACCACGTTAGGGGTTTAAAAGGATCGTTTCTTAAATTAAAGTTGAGCCTGTTGAATTGCAGGCTAGATTGATTGAGTGTCACCATAGAAGAGGATTTGTTGGATTGATCAACTGCTTTTAAATCACCCTTAATCCTTGCTGAGGGTGCCTTGAGTGTAAAGGCATGGTTTTGATATTCAGCCGTAAAAGGAATGTCTAGCTTAAGGTTTCTAATGTCATAGCCGGGTTGATCTGAGGCGACTTGAATCGTTAATGCCGGTTGTTGCAAAATGAGTTCTGCTTTATGCAGAGTGAGGCCCGGGTTGTCCCCCAAAGAGAGCTCACCCTGACTCACTAAGCGAAGTTGGCTTTTATGCACCGCTGGCGTAACCGAGTTTAAGGAGAGATCAAACGGAATGTTGGTTAAGCTGTTTTTCTGAGAACCTCTCTGACTGTTTAGTTTTAAAAGCAATCGTCTCAATCTCAAGGCCAGTGATGAGTCCAAACGCTTTTAACTTTTCTGAGAGGACGTGATCGGAGAGGTTTCCAATTACTTGTAGTTGATACTCCTCTAAGAGACCCTGTTGAAGTTTAAGTTTGGCTTGGAGTACGCCTTGTAGCAAGCCAATTGCTGGAATAGGGGTAGGTTTAGGCAGTTCAATATTCATCTCAAATTGCGTAGACAGTTTAGAGAGGAGTTCAGTTGGTTTGGTGAGAGGCGAATTTTCAGTTATTTGGCTATTTGCAATTTTCGAGTCTTCCGAGATCAACTGTTGAACCAGTAAGCCTACGGATGTTAAAGGCATGTTATTGCTAGCGTCGATTTTAACAGGCGTTAATGCCTGTTGTTGCAGTTGTGATAAAGCGGCCTCTGATAAGCTGAATCCAGTCCAGTCTTCAAGGGTGTTAAACCAGATTGGACTCGGCGCAATGCCCGATAACGAGAGTGTGCTAGCAAGTTGGTTCTCAGAGGTTAGGTGATTATTCAGTGTGAAGTTGAGTTTGTCATCCAAAGAGAGTTGTAGCTGTAGACTCGGTAAATTCTCAGCGTTCAAGGCGGCTTTCATTTGAAAGGCAAGCGCATTTTCAGGAGACTCAGGATTTGCTAAAGAGCCTTGAAAGCTCGCTTGAAATGGCGTGTTTTGTTGACCTTGTTGAGTTTGCAAGGACGGAGAGCTGTTTTCGAGGATGGCACTCAGTTGGCCAGTTAAACGACATAAACCAGTCGGACAATCACGACTTACAGAAACGTGTTTAATCTCGGTGGTTTTAGGCAGTAAGCCTAGCCATGCAAATCGATCACTGACAAAGGGTTCCGTTTGCCATTCGGCGAGGGTCTTATGCCAAGAAAATTCAGAAGGGGGTTCTATGATGATCGCTTGGTCTGCGCTGACCGTATTAGAGCTCAATTGCAGTTGTGCGTTTTCAATGCTGAAGATTGTGATTTCAAAAGCGGAATCAAACCAAGTATCGACATCGCTCCACTGGACGAGGACATTCTCTAATTTAATCTGCTGTTCTTGCTGATAAGTCGCGCTAATACTTTTTAATTCGAGGGAATTTAAATCAAGATGATTAAGTGACCAGGTCAGGTTCGTAATCTCAGCTTGTTTAAGTTGTTGATGCAACGTAAATGCACCCCCAGCCATGAGAAGTAGCAACGTGACCAGGAAAATAAGGCTAATATTTTTTATCCAACGCATCATTTTCTTCTCAGGCAAACGGTTTTCTAGGCTGCTCCCACCCTTGTCAGTGGCAAGGTATAAACATCAGTTCTTATGACAATTTTGATTATGAGTCGTTTTTTTCACGACATAATTCAACCGCATCCCAGTAGGGTTGGTTGTCAGCTTTGTTGACGGCTTTGGAATTCCAAAGCGAACTCTTTTCCTGAATACATTGTTCAACCTCATGTTTTTCAATAGACTTTTGTCGTTGCTATTAAGCGTAATCGTTTTTTTATTAGAATAACGTTAAAAACAACTTACGTCTAGAGGGGGTCTCTTATCTATTGGAAATAGTCCAATTTAAAGTAAAGCCACTTGGAATCACTGTTTTTAGTATCATGTCAATCAATCACACAACTTTGACTGAGCAAACGCATATGGACTCTCTTGAGACACCCAATTGGACACAACGCTATACCGATTATCTGGATGACTTGCCAGCGCGACCTGCGCGCATTGTTTATCAAAGAGATCGTGCTCGGGTTATTCATTCAGCCTCCTTTCGAAGGCTGCAAGCCAAGACGCAGATTTTTGGGTTAAGCGAGTCCGATTTCTATCGCACACGACTCACGCACTCTATGGAAGTGGCTCAAATTGGTTCCGGTCTGGTCGAGCAACTGATTACCGTTGGCACAGACGAGAGTGATAAAGAGGACGATTATATTGCGTGGTTACCCTCTTTCTATTTGATAGAGGCCATCTGTTTAGCGCATGACTTAGGCCATCCTCCGTTTGGGCATGGGGGCGAAGTCGCTCTAAATTATATGATGCGTCATTACGGTGGGTTTGAAGGCAATGCACAGACCTTACGGATATTAGCAAAGTTGGGCGAATACACCCCTGAAAATGGCTTGGATCTGTCCCGTAGAACCGCATTAGGGGTAATGAAATATCCCGCCATCTATAATGATGTGACCGCTTCAAATACTAATTATTTAGCCCAATTACAAGAGCCGCAGGTCGATGACTTTAGAACCCTGCAAATGAATCGTTGGTCGCCACCTAAAAGCCTCTATTTAGAAGAGAAGGTGTTATTTGATTGGGTGCTTGAACCTTTCTCTTTGGCGGATAGGACAAAATTCACTCAGCTTGCTGATTGCGATGGTTGCCATAAGCAAACTAAATATAAGGGTTTGGATACCACCATTATGGAGCTGGCAGATGATATCGCCTACGGTATTCATGATTTAGAAGATGCCGTTGCCATGAAGATGGTGGCTCGTGAACTATGGCAAGCAGAGGTCATGGAAAACCCTGTGTTTCAAGAATATGCTTTATGGGATGACGAAATGACCACGCGTCTGTTTAGTCACTCATCTCGTGGCCGTAAACACGCCATTAGTAAGATGGTCGGTATTATGGTCGAAAGTATCTATATCGACGAAAATTCAGAATTTGAGCATCCTTTGTTACGTTATCAAGCGAAGTTAGAGTCAGGTCAAGCCGCTGTTTTAGAATTGTTAAAAAGGTTTGTTTATAAAAATGTCATTACCATTCCTGAAGTAAAACAGATGGAGTATAAAGGTCAGTTAATCGTTCTGGAATTGTTTAAATCTTTACGAGCCAATCCAGGTGCTTTACTGCCAACAAAGGCTTATGAAAAATATAAAAAAGCCCCGACAGACCAAGCTAAGCAGCGCGTGATTTCAGACTATATCGCGGGCATGACCAATACCTATGCCGCCAGACTGTACGCCAAGCTGTTTACCCCTGCGCAAGGTTCTATCTTTGATCGATTGTAAGTAACGGCATTGATTGAATAGGTCTTGATTTAAAGCCTGCAAGAAGCTAACCAGGCCTGGTCAGTTCGAAATTGATTGCTTAAAGCCATTCTATACGTAAAAACAATTGTCTTAAGTGGTATATTACTATGCATAAAACGTTGGTTAGTGAAGGGGAATGGTTACCCTTTAATAAATTCAAATAAAAGGGTAGCGTCCCCTTATTCGCAGCGCCTATAAAAAATCCAGCAATGGGAGGCGGACCCCCTGATCGATGTCAATAAAATTCGAGAAGAAATATATGATATTGCTGGTATTGTATAAGAAAACAAAATGATAAGATGTTTAGCTAATCCGCTTAAGGAGTAGCTTCACATGACTAGTGAAAAGATGCTTGAAAGTATAAGGATCGCTGCAATCGAACTGTTTGAAGGTGATATTGAATCTGCAGAGACTTGGTTAAATACCGAAAGAAAATCTTTTAAAAATCGAAAGCCAATTCAAATGATAAGAAGTGATGCTGAATATCAGGAAGTCATCGACTTTATTGGTCGCCTCGAACACGGGGTTTTTAGTTAAATCATTACCCCTTCCTAATCACAACTTCAATATTCAGATTAGAAGGTATGTAAAACAAATACCAACCCTTAAATGCGGTTACACCGTCTACAAAAAAACCAGTAACACATTGTTTTTCCTATAAAATACTTAAGAATAAAACACAGATACCGTAAAAAATACCGTTAGCTAATATAGTTATCACAACTCTTGTTCACATGTGCAATGAACCTTATGACATATACAATCACAATCGGAATTACAGTCTTCACACTTATCAATTTTTTCGCACTTCCTACCTAACTTCCTTAATAGGCATACTAGCTTATGGACTGTTGTACTTGGATTAGCATCAGAAGCATGAACATCATTTTCTACATGCGTTTTTAAAAGCCTTTGAGCATTCCTAATCGCTGTACATTCATTTTTTACCAAAGCAGGGTAAATCGATGTTACAAATTCTCTAGATTTTAGGGAATGTTTAGGATCAACTAATCCTAAACTTTTGACCTTGGCATTCAGATCTGCTCTAGGGGTCACAGCACATACATGATCAAAATGAAGAAGATACCAAAGTTCAAAAGAATCATTTGAATATGCAACATTAACATCATAACTGGCTGCATCACTTAAAGCTTTTTTAAAATCTGCTTCACCATGCCCTTCATCCGCTCTCCATCGGTAATCACGATCTATAACAATCCATAAATGATCAAAATCTCTGTATGTAGTTCCACCTGTAGGTGAATGATTTAATAGATCCTTTAGAACCCCCGTAGGATGGGTACTCGTATGGTTTGCAAAAGCACATGAAAACGGAGTTATTTTTTTATCAAGCTTCAAATCATTCAAAATTAACTTAAAATATACAACAGAAGACTCGGTGTCTTCTAATGCAATCAAAACGCTTTCTCTTTGGTCAATATTATCCGATCCTCTTTGAAAATCTTCATTTGTAAGCTTTCTGTTCTCAAGGCCGGATGGTTTTTTTCTTCTAGTCATAACTAAACTCAAAATTTCCTAAATAAGGAATAGCACCATATTTCCCCATTAAGTATTGCTTTCCAAAAGGGTCTGCTTTTCGCACTCCTTTTATGTCAGATAATGAATATGCTTTTGTTGCTCCATATCTGTCTTTTTCACTAAACCAAATTTGTTCACGCTCGAACAAATGAGGATTCAATAAATTTGTATCATGTGTAGCAAAAATTAACTGTGCTCCCTTTTTATTCACTTCAGGATCCTGAAACATCTCAATTAATTTAGTAGACAGCAATGGATGTAAACTTGAATCCAATTCATCAATAACCAGAATCTTTCCGTCCTTCAAAGTATCAAGTACAGGTCCAAGCATTCTAAAATATTTAACCGTTCCTTTTGATTCATTTCTATCTAGGTTAAATTCTGCTTCAACTCCATCAATCTTACTATTATTTTCATCATATACCGAATGAGTAGTAATAATTTCATTTGAAACTGCTCTTGAAGGCTCTTTACCCTTTAATTGACTAGAGATTATTTGTCGTACTTGTTCTGGAAGCTGTTCAAACTCCACTTCCTTTTTCTTGTAATTCTATAGAATTAATACCGACATCTGCTTCTTTAATCAACTTGCTCATATCGCTTAAAAATGTAGATTCTTTCATTTTACTCATAGTGTAATTAATAAAACCATCATGAGCCATTCCATCAATCATATTAAAATCTAAGAACCATT
>VCMI01000125.1 GCA_006222135.1 Thiomicrorhabdus sp.
TAAGACAGTTCAACCAGCGTTCCACCGGTAAAATCGATCCCAAAATTAAGACCCTTAATCCATAAGCCGGTAAAGGAAGCGATAATAAGTACCGCAGACAACGCCATTGCAATATGGCGTTGTCCCATGAAATTGATATTGGTTGTATGCATTTCGTTACTCATGTCATCGTCCTAAATTGAGAGCTTTTGAACACGCTTATTACCGTACATCAAGTTGATGACAGCACGCGTTCCTAAGATGGCAGTAAACATCGAGGTGATAATCCCGATAGACAAAGTAATCGCAAAGCCTTTAATCGGCCCTGTTCCAAAACTGAACAGAACTATGGCGGCCAACAAAGTCGTAATATTGGCATCCGCGATGGTCACAAAGGCTTTTTCATAACCCGCATGAATCGCAGTTTGAATTGGACTGTTACGCATCTCTTCTCGAATACGTTCAAAAATCAGTACATTCGCATCCACGGCCATACCGACCGTCAAGACAATCCCCGCAATACCCGGCAATGTCAGCGTTGCTTGTAACATTGATAAAACCGCAATAATGATGATTAAATTCAGTGTTAAAGCCACGTTTGCCACCATGCCAAACGTTTTATAGCGCCAAGCCATCAAAACTAGAACCAAAACAAAACCAACAATCACCGACATAAAGCCTTGATTGATATTGTCTTGACCTAAGCTTGGTCCAACAGTACGTTCTTCAACGATTTCCATTGGTGCCGCTAAAGCACCAGCGCGGAGCAACAAGGCTAAATCTTGTGCTTCTTGCGGTGAATCTAAGCCAGTAATCTGAAAACGATCGGCAAACTGTCCACGAATAACAGCCGCGTTAATCACATCTTTAGTCGTGATCCGTTTTTTGACCTCAACCCCATCTTGCTCGATGGTTTCAACGCGATTTTCAATGAAAACCACGGCCATACGGTTACCGACATTTTCTTTAGTCGTCGCCAGCATTTTACGGCCACCAGCACCATCTAAAGTCACATTGACCATAGACGAGCCTTGTTGTGCATCAATGCCCGAAGAGGCATTAACAACATTCTCACCACCAACAATGCTACGACGCTTTAAGAGAATCGGTTTGCCATCTCGAAAGTGGTAGATGATTGAACCATTCGGTGCGTAACCGGTTTTGTCAGCGCGGTAAGCATCACCCTTCTCTTCCACTAAGCGGAATTCAAGCGTTGCAGTCGCCCCTAAAATCTCTTTGGCACGTGCTGTATCTTGCACACCAGGCAACTCCACCACAATACGGCGATCGCCTTGCTGTTGAATCACCGGCTCGGCAACCCCTAGCTCATTCACACGATTGCGTAAAGTCGTGATATTCTGATGTAAAGCGTACTTTTTCGTCTCTGCGATCGTTTTAGATGACAAGCTTAATAACACCTGTGGGCTAGCCGTCTCCTCTACTGTTTTAAAGGTAAAACGGTCAGAATAGGTCGTGTCCAATGTAACCAGGCCGGCTTGCATAGTCTCTAAATCTTTAAACTTAACCGCCAAGACTGCGTTCTCTGCCTCACCCTCAACTTCCACAGTCAAATAGCGAACTTTCTCTTCTCTTAAGGCCGCTTTGATTTCATCAACATAACGTGAATAGGCCTTGGAAACAGCCGTTTCCATGTCCACATCCATTAAGAAATGCACCCCACCGCGTAAATCCAAACCTAGATACATAGGTGAGGCACCTACGCCTCTTAAGAAATCAGGTGTCGCGGGTGCCAAGTTAAGTGCAACCACCGCCTGACGGCCTAACAAAGTCTTAAGTACCGACTTCGCTTTAAGTTGATCTTCAGTATTTTCGAATCGAATTAGAAAACGACCCGCTTCAAATACGGAAGATTTAACCGGTAGATTTGCGGCCTGTAATGCCATCGAAACTGTGGTTTGTGTCTCTGCGGAGAACTCAACCGACTTAGCGGGAGAGACTTGTACGGCAGGATCATCACCAAATAGGTTTGGCATTGCATAGGTCAAACCAAGTACGGTAATGACGACCAACAACAGGTACTTCCATGTCGGATAGGTATTGGTGATGATATTTTGTTTTGATTCAAACATAGGTTCGATTCCAATCTTAAACAAGAGGGCTAGAAGGTTAAAAGCTTATGTTACAACAATTCGTTATAAGGGCTTTGGAACTTTTCCCAAGGGCTATTGGAGCTTAAAAATCCGCCCTTAGAAACAACAAAAGGGGCCTAAGCCCCTTTTATCTGTATAAACGATTTTACTCGCCTTTCAAAGTACCTTTAGGCAGTAAGCGAGAGATGTTTTGACGCTCTATCTTCACAACCACTTCATCGGCAATTTCAATATCACAGAAGTTATCACCAATTTCACGAATCTTCCCAGCCAATCCGCCGTAAGTAACGACTTCATCGCCCTTCTTAAGCGCTTCAACTAGAGATTTATGCTCTTTAACTTTCTTCTGTTGTGGACGAATCAACAAGAAGTAGAACACTACAAATAATAAAACTAATGGGATAATTCCTTCCCAACCGCCGCCTACTGACGCAGTTCCTTCTGCCATTGCATCACTGATAAAAAAGCTCATTAAGTACTCCTAGAATTTATAAATAAATTGACCGCTGTATTGTGGCACAGCTAAAATAAAAAATCTCAACTAAATGACCAGGCCTGGTCACTTTTTAAGCCTTAAATTGAATCTTTTAACTCAGGTACCGGACGACCGATTCCTGCATAAAAACCCTCGACAAAGGCGTCTAACGCATTATTAGCGATGGCATCACGCATTCCGCGCATGACATCTTGATAATAATGCAGATTATGAATGGTATTCAAACGTGCACCCTGAATCTCACGGCACTTATCTAGATGGTGTAGATAGGACAAGGTATAGTTTTGGCAAGTATAACAACTACACTCTTTATCAATCGGGTCCAAGCTGATCTTATGCTTGGCATTCCGTAGCTTAACAACACCCTGGCGCGAGAACAAAAAGCCATTACGCGCGTTTCGGGTTGGCATCACACAATCAAACATATCGATACCACGACGCACCGCCTCAACTAAATCTTCCGGCTTACCGACCCCCATTAAATAACGGGGCTTATCTTTTGGCATGTGTGGCTCGGTAAAATCTAAGGTACCCATCATTTCATCTTTTGGCTCACCGACCGACAATCCACCAATGGCATAACCATCAAAACCAATGGCCTTTAAGCCGTCAATAGACTCTTTACGCAAGTCTTCAAACATACCGCCCTGCACAATACCAAACAGTGCTGCGGGATTATCGCCATGCGCTACTTTTGAACGGTCTGCCCAACGCATGGAAAGCTCCATGGAGAACTTCGCTTCATCATGCGTCGCTGGATATGGCGTACACTCATCAAATATCATGACGATATCGGCCCCCAGCTTACGCTGAATCTCCATAAGTCGT
>VCMI01000126.1 GCA_006222135.1 Thiomicrorhabdus sp.
ACACGACGACTGGCTTTTGCAAAAACGGTCAAAAGACATTGGTCTGGAATTATTCACACGACGACTGCGTATTAGCAACGGTATTTTGGAAGGCATTAATAGTAAGGTGCAATTAGCCAAAAGACGCGCCAGAGGCTATCGCAATATCGGGAATTTCATCAACATGATTTATTTCCTATGCGGAAAACTGAAATTCAACTACCCACTCTATTTCACATAGAGCCTCTTTTTTTTGCTTTACTTGACCGTCTTTCGACGGCTTGTGTATGTGCAAGCAACGGTCGCCAACCACGGGATTTAATATTGCGTTTGAGTTCACGGCTAATGGTCGATTTATGACGTTTTAACTCGTCTGCGATAGTCGTAATGCTATATCCGGCACGTTTGAGTCCGTAAATGTGATATCTTTCTTCTAAGGTCAGTTGATGATATGTGCTCATTGGGCAACACCTCTTTTGTGTAGGAACTTAAAAGGTAGCTTATCAACTGGCCTTTTTCAATTCCTATAGGTGTTGCACTTACTAGTTGAATCTATGTGATAAAAAAAGCTATTTTAAAGCCCTTATTGGTGGCATTCTTTTAACGACTCTAATAGGTTTAACAGCGTGCTCCACGCCCACTACCCAAAAAGGCACGGTCGGCATCGAACGCGAGCAACTGTTATTGGTTTCTGAGGCGGAGATGGTGAATGGCGGCAAGCTAGCCTATGCCTCTGTATTAAAGGAGGCCGCAAAGGCCAATACACTGAACACGAATTCAGTATTGGTGCAACGTGTGCGACGCATCGCTAACCATCTTATTCCGCAAACTGCGGTGTTTAGAAAGGATGCGCCAAGCTGGGATTGGGAAGTGAATGTCATTCAATCCGATCAACTCAATGCTTGGTGTATGCCGGGCGGCAAAATCGCTTTCTACACAGGGATTATTGAACAACTAAAACTCACAGATGCTGAGATCGCCGCGATTATGGGACATGAAATGTCGCATGCTTTACGTGAACACGGCCGAGAACGCGCCTCCCAGCAAACCCTGACGCAAGTCGGACTTTCTGCCTTAAGCATCTTTACCGGCGTACAGGGCCCTGCGCTCGATGCGGCGGCCATGGCGTTACAAGTCACCTTAACCCTCCCGAACAGCCGAACCCATGAAGTTGAAGCCGATAGAATGGGCGTAGAACTTGCCGCTAGAGGGGGCTATAACCCCTATGCAGCGATTAGTGTTTGGCAGAAAATGGACAAAATTGCTAAAGACGGCAGCACTCCCGAACTATTAAGCACTCACCCCTCTCATAGTAGTCGCATCAAAGACTTAAATAAATACGCCAAGCGTGTTGAACCGCTGTTTCAAGCGGCCCTTAAAACATCAAACCAACGTTAAAGACTGCTGAAGAGCGCGCGATTCTTTTCGGTCTCTCGCAAGCCTGTTAACGAAAGTCATACCCAGCCTCGCCTTATTGTATAAAATACAGCATCTTAGCCTTTTGCAGGTTTAAAATACGACTCTAAACTGCAACAGCGCATTAAACTTTCAGGACACTCTATGCCATTAAACACCTCTTACCTTGAACCCTTTTTTCAAGAGAGTGATGACTTGATTACCATCACAGCAGAGCAAGCAAGCACTTTTGCAAAAGAAATCGCTCGTGATTTTAATCCCTTGCATAACCCAGATGCCAAACGATTTTTGGTGCCGGGTGATCTACTGTTTGCACTGGTTTTAGCGCGTACGGGTTTGTCACAAGAGATGAAGTTTAAATATACTGGCATGATGGGGCATGGTGTTTTGTTGAAGTTTCCAAAACAAGCGGAAAACAGCTTTGCGATTGTCGATACTCAAGACAAGCAATATCTGGAAGTTAGCGGTAATGGTAATATTTCAACGGAGATGCCTCTGATTGAAGCCTTTACCCGTGCTTATGTCGCCTTTTCAGGCCATAGTTTTCCACACATTCTGGTGCCATTGATGAAAAAGCATCAAGTCATGATTAATCCAGATCGTCCAATGGTTATTTATGAAAGTATGTCTTTTAAACTCGATCATTTAGACATTCAGTCACCGACACTCGAACTCATCGACAGTAGTTTAGAAGTTTTAGGCAAGCGCGGTACAGTGCACCTAAAATTTCAGGTAATTGAGAAGGGTGAACCGGTTGGTAGCGGCTATAAAACATTGGTATTAAGTGGCTTACGCGAATACGATGAAGCTAAAGTACAATCCTTAGTCGATGATTACGAATTGATTAAAACTTATTATAAAGCCGGTTAAAAACCCACCAGGCCTGGTATATCCTGCGGCCTTATAAAACCATATGAGCGCAGGGTATATCCTGCGATTTAAAAACTTTTGAACCACGAAGTCACTAAGACACGAAGGTTTAAAAGAATTTTAAGGGGTTTATTCAAGATGAATTTTGGGAATGACCCTGCGACTTTAAAATATTATGTGAGCGCAGGGCACGTCCTGCGGCCCTACAAAACTATATGAGCGCAGGGTCAAATATTTTAAACCCCTCTTTTCTCATCGCTTTACCCTTCGAGTCTTCGTGACTTCGTGGTAATTCTCTTAAAAGTTCAAATCCAATACTAACGTAACACCTGTCCACTTAACGCATCTCTAATTTGCGTCGGTTGTGATAACTCTCCCAACTCGCCCTCTAAACACCAGACCGACTCTTGAAAGAGCTGCTTAATTTCTGCACAGCTACGAGCCGGCTCCTGTTTACTGAGGTTGGCGCTGGTTGAGACGATCGGCTGGCCGAATTCATTACATAAGGCCTGTACTGTTGGATGGGCTGAGACTCGGATCGCAACCGTTTTCCGTCCTCCAGTAATCCAATCAGGTAAGTTGGCCGTCGCTTTCACCGGTAACACCCAAGTCATCGGCCCCGGCCAGGAAGCCAATACTTCAACTTCCCAGGATCGACCTTTAAGCTCGACATAAGAAGAGATCTGTTCAACAGAAGCGGCGATTAATATCAGACCTTTTTGAACAGGACGTTGTTTCACGTGAAACAGCTTTTCAACGGCTTGTAAATTAAACGGGTCACAACCTAAGCCATAAACGGCCTCGGTTGGATAGGCGATTACACCGCCTGCTTGCAGTATTTCAACCGCGTCTGTTATGTTTTTTTCAGCCACTTTGATGCTTCTCAATGCTCACGATAATTAAAGCCTATGATACCCAGAAACAGCTCTGTTTATTTGTCTATCAATCAAGCTATTTAGTTTGACCCTGTGCTCACATTATTTTTAAGGCCACAGGCTTGCCCTGCACCCACATAGTTTTGTAAGGCCGCAGGACGTGCCAGATACCGTGTTTGATTCTTTAAGTCAAACACACATCTTATATTCTGGATCAAAAGGTTTGCCACTGTTTAAAACAGCAAACACAATGTGAATTAATTTACGCATGACAGCCACTTTAATCTTTCCGCTTGCTACGCCTTTAGCCCTTAATCCGTCTGCAAATCTCTTTAATGGCACGTTGTAAGCCATTGCATTAATGGCTGGCATGTACAGGCATTTCCTTAAATTGGCATTACCCATTTTAGACAACCTGGAGCTATTTACACTCGTCCCAGATTGAATGATTTGAGGTGTCAGCCCTGCAAAACTAGCCAGGTTWTTTGCTTTGTCAAAACGCTTAATATCTTTGATAAACGTTATTGAGTCCATGGCTGTTTCTCACCAATACTGGTAATGCTTTCA
>VCMI01000127.1 GCA_006222135.1 Thiomicrorhabdus sp.
ACGTACAGTATAGAGTGCAAGAAACACCATACCCCCTACCAATTTGATTTATTAAACGCTTAAATAAAATTTGGGTAACTCAATTAATATTTAGGTTTATAATGAGACATACTATAACTAATTGATTGATATAGAGGTTTGCTATGAATTCCATTACTCCAGCCCTATCAGCAGCGCTTTCGCTGCAGCCACAACAAAATCAGCTGACCCCTAAAGCTGAATTAAAAATGGAAGAGAAACCGTCTTCTCTCACGACCAGCAGTGGTAACTCAACAGTAACCCTCTCGGAAGATGCGCTTACTCAGTCACAGAGCTCTACAGGCTTAAATACCGCACAAACTGTTCAGCAGGCGATTTCTCCGAAAAGTAGAGAAATTGAAAGCAACCAGACCTCATCCGATCTTACTTATGCGGCAAACTTACAAAACATGACGAGTTTCTTTTCATCTAAAGACCCAGCCTCTGATGCCTAGGACAAGTAGCTCTCATTAAAATTAAGTTGCTTAGCTCTTCTATATTGACATAGCTTAATAGATTTTATTTATGGACATATAAGTTTCAAGACTCTCTCAATACTCCTTCAATATTTGCCAATTGACCCCACTCTTGTAGATAGGTAAACTTAAGTTAACTTAAATAAAACCTTTTATTAAAGTTGGACTTTCCCCAAAGTCATTTTAAAAGCCCCTTGCTAAGGCTTTTAATACAATGCTCCTCAGCGAAAAGACACGGTACGACCAATACTGTGTCTTTTTTTTGCCTGTCAAAAAGCGATAAAATAAATCATCCCCCCAATATCCGAGGTTTCTATGGACTCTAAACGCACCTATAAACATGGTCACGGCAGTGATGAACAACACAGACAAGACCAAGCGCTTTTCAAAGAGTTGCTCGCTAAACATGGTCAATTAAAACGTGAAACCATTATTCTTGAGAATGGCATCCGTAGCACGACCACTGCCGCCACCCCAGAACTCGTTCGAATTTTACAAGAGCATGTCCTTGGTATGAAAAACCGCTTTGGTATCGATAGAGCGATTCGTTCTTGGGATCCTCTATTTTCGGCTTTATTTGAATATAAAGATGAAATTAAAATGGAATACCATAATATTGAACAGGGTGTCGAAGCCGTGTTAACGACCGAAAATCCCAAATTAATCGAACTGATTCAGTGTCATGATGCAACGCTGCACGGTTTTGTAGATCGCGGCTTTGAGGCCGGTGGCGAAGAAAGTCCTAAGCCAAGCTGGTTAAGTTAATAAATCAGTTTAAGCCCAACAGACCTTTCATCAACAACCTATTCAAGGTAGAAACTCTTGTAATTGCCCTTGAAAATAAGACCCTTCGTCCTGATATAATTTTATATAGATAGGTTAAAATGTATTAACATTTGAATTTTCCACTCATCTCTATATAGGAAAAAATCATGATTATTATGTGTCCCAGCTGCGGTGGTCTGAACCGTGTTCCTGATGAAAAACTCTCAACCCAACCGACTTGCGGTAAATGTAAAAACGCTCTCTTTACAGGTTCTCCAGTGGAAATGACAGGAGAGCAGTTTTTACGTGCCTTAAATAAAACTGACCAGCCTTTGGTAGTGGATTTTTGGGCGCCATGGTGTGGGCCTTGTAAAAGTTTTGCTCCGACTTACAGTAAAGCGGCGGCACAGTTGGAGCCGAGAGCGCGCTTCATTAAAATCAATACCGAAGTTGAGCAACAACTTGGCGCACAGTTTAATATCCGCTCAATTCCTACCTTGGCTATTTTTAAAAATGGCAAAGAGGTGACCAGAGTCTCGGGCGCTATGGATTTGGGTGGTTTTACCCAATGGGTCAACCAGAATATTTAGTCAAACCGTTAATAGACAGGGAAAACTTCAGATGGAATTAGGTTCAAAAACACACAAACATCTACTGCTTAAAGGCATTTTGAAAGTCGCTTTTAAAACAGTCACCTTAGGATTGTTCATAGGCGTACTGCTGATTATTCCAAGCATTTTCAGAGAGAATACTTTTTCTATAGGATTGGCTTTTTTAGGGGATGCTATAATTTTGGGCGCTCTGGGTTATGCCCTCTTTATCGCGTTTCAAAAATACCAAAAAATCATCAAACCTTTTGACGAAACTTATAACAATTGACATCCTCCCCGCCCTAAAGGACGAGGATTCCTAACAGGCGTTATGCCGTTAAGAGTAGGTTTGTATTGCTACTGCCTACTGGTTCCTGCTTCACAGACGAAACTAACGTTTCAACTCCACAGGCTAACAAGCGATGTCCTCGCTCAAGTACATTCAAAGCACCTACCAAGTCGGCATTGGCTTTAAACCCACATTCTGTACACTCAAACTTACTTTGAGTTTTTCGATTATTCTTTGAGACATGAGAACAGCTAAGACAGGTTTGAGATGTGTATTGAGGGTTTACCTTCAATACATCCCCACCTGACCAGGCCTGTTTATACTCCAAAAACGAAACGAACATTCCCCATCCTTGGTCAAGGATAGATTTGTTTAGACCCGATTTCGCTTTGACGTTTTTACCAGGCTTTTCAGCATTGCCTTTCGCACTTTTTGACATATTCTTTACTTTTAGATCTTCAACGACAATCATTGCGTGGCTGTTGCTGATTTGGGTTGAAGTCTTGTGAAGAAAGTCATGTCTTGCGTAAGCAATTGTTTCATGTATTTTTGAAATACGTTGCTTCTGCTTTTTCCAGTTAGCAGAGAAACGGACTTTCTTAGACAGCTTGCGCTGTTCAAAAGCCAGTTTCTTTGACAACTTACGAAAGCTGTTTAAAGGTTCTACGTATGAGCCGTCTGACAAGGTTACAAATCGAGTAATACCAACATCGAGACCAATCATACTAGTTGACACATGACGCTTCATATAAGCCTCGTACTCAGTCTGAATCGACACATACCAATGTTTTCCCTTGCGAGAAATGGTCATATTTTTAACATCACCGACTACTTGTCGAGAGTTTCGGTACTTTACCCAGCCGATTTTCGGAAGAAAAACCTTATTGCAGGCCTGGTCAACTTTTACGCCTTGAGGATAACGAAAGCTGTCGGAAGTACCTTTCTTTTTAAATGTAGGAATCCGTTTTAAAGGCTGCTTTTTATCAAACCCGTCTTTAAACGCTTTCTCAAGGTTTTTGAGGGTTTGTTGCAAAGGCTGAGAATGGCACTGTTTTAGAAAGCCATATTCTTCCGAAGACTTCCAAAGTTTTAACCAAAATGCTAATTCGTTATACCAAAGCATCGACTGCTTGTTCTCAAGTCGAAAAAGATTTATCGACAAAGCTTTATTCCAGACAAAGCGATTCATCCCGGCAAACTCAATCATTTTTTGAGATTGTTCAGATGTCGTATTGAGCCTGAATTTAAAAGCTTTGCGAATCGTTTGTTTCATATGAATACTGTAACATAATTCAAACTGCTATACATAGTAGAAACAGGCTTCGCCTGTGTGCTTATATCCCCCACCCTGAAGGATGGGGTTTTACGTACTAAATGATAAAGACTCTGTTGAAGTGATCAAACTTACTTAAATCGAGCTCGCATTACAATCAATGGCACCTTCCACCAACTCAACGTTTGACTCCAAGAGTCTGCTTTTTTCGAAAGCCTCTGCCACGCCTCTGAATCGATTTGGTCGTGTCGCGCATAGAGTATAAAATTCAACTCCTTCACCAACTCAAAAAACGCTTCACTGTCACCAAAACGTTCAACATACCAGTGTGACCAATGGCCTAAAGATTCTTTAGAAACGTCCTGAGAAGGCCGTTTATCGGCCGAATTTTGAGGCCATTTTAGAATCAACCAGGCCTGGTAAGATTGATTTTGACGCCACTCTATTAGCCCTTGCCACAAGACATCCACTGAACTGGCCTGTTTGATGACTTGTTGTAATCGCCAATTTAACCAGGCCTGTTTAACAGTCAACAAACCAATAAAAATGACCAAAGCAGATAGCATGAACAGCAACCACTCTCCAATCCAGACAAGCCAAGCTGGCAATGCTAACACCGTTTTTTCAGGATGCAGAACCACCTCTAACCTTTCACTCTGTGGATTAAAATAGCGCAATTGTAAAGCCGGCAAAGTCACCAGGCCTGGTTGTGTCACTCGATAGGGCAAACGCAGAGTTAAAGCACTCAACATTCCTTCACGGGTAAATTGCATACTGGTTTCTCGCGAATCCGACAACCACTCAATCTGCGGATTATGCTTTATTTGGGCCACTAATTGATAGGCCACGCTATTCATATAAGCTTGGGTTAACCCTTTACCTTGCAGTCGCCAAGTCCAATAATGTAAATCACCGACCGTCTGTATCTGATCAATTGGCTCGCTCTGCCACTCAATAGTTCCAACTGGCACCGTTAGCGGCAAAAAACTGGGCAGGGGTTTTAAAATCACTGAACTGGGCTTATCAAAGAAATACCAGCGTCTATTGGAACGATTTTTTACGACAACCACGGGAGAGTGCAAAAGCACCTTTTGTGGCGCAGACGCTTGCCACTCTTTGACTTCATAGCTGGCCACCAAGGTCTCGGTTTTGGATGTAGACCCGCTTGCTTGGGTGTCAACAGGTAAGATTTGCAGATAGGTGGTTAACGTTGGATTAATGGCCGATGCTCTTTGTTCATAAGTGACCTTATGGGCCGTATCCATTACCTGAACGTCTGCTCTCCAAACGGACTGTTGATGGGCGTACAAGGAGGTACTACTCGTTGGATTTGCTGTTGAGTTTGGTCCAAACCAGTGTATGGAAACTTCCGGATTGGCCGTCACTTTTATCTCAATATCTGGCAAAACCATTCTGCCAGCGGTTTGGCCTTTGATTTTTAATAAACCCGACGCTAAGGGATAAAGCTGCACTTTAATGCGCTCAGAACTAGAGTCGACATCGTACAGTACGAAGTTTTTTTCAAATTTTTGCCAATCCAATCCCGCAAATAAATTAGCCTTATGTTCCCCGACGATCGTGACGGTAACTGGCTCTCCTAACATCACCTCTGTTGGTTTAATACTCAAGGTAATTAAGCGATCCACATCGGCTAAGGGCGGCGTAGAAACGGTAATAACATCATGGGTAGTGGCTGATTGTGCGACCGAAAACAGTGAATAGCAGAGCAAGCCAATCACCACTTGAATCATTATCTGAAATGCCTGTTTAATTCTGGCTCTAACCCCTTCGGGAATCAACAGCGGAAGAGGGCTAAAAAAGTGGCCTAGAGTGTTGTGTAGTGGCTTTACCATGGCTGAATCCCAGGAAGAGGATGAGCTTCGGATTGTGCCGCATGAAAGCCAGCTTCTCGTTCAAACATACGCTTTAAAAGCATCTTTTGATCATCCTCTAATAACTGCAATTCCTGCTCAAACTGTTCTGCACGCTTGCGCTGTTGTAAATGATTTAAAATCGCATTTGCACGACTATCAGAGCTATTAATACGGTTCATGGTCATTTTATCGCTACCCCGTGACAAGCGATAATTCGTCTGGTCTCCGCTCTCGGGCAAGGGCGTCAAATCACCACTTTTTTCGCCTTTTGGGGCATCCCCATCTGAGCCAAACCCTGGCTCATTATCATTAGAAGCATTGGGTTTTTGGCCGCCATAGAAAGCCCCTTCATTATCGCGCCCTGAACCGCTATCGTCCTCAGTCCTTTTTTTCTTTGTCCTGCTGTTTAGTTCGATCTTCGATAATTTTGCGTTGTAACGCTAGGCTCAAATTATGCTCGGCCTTGGCGTAAGCTTTACGATAACGTAACGCTTGTTGATACGACTCAACGGACAGCGCCATTAAATTGGTTTGATAATAACTATTGCCCAAGTTAAACAGCGCTTTGGAACGGTTTTGATCATCAATTGCCGCCCAAGCCGCTTGCCTAAAATAGGCAATAGCCGATTCAAACTCATTCAATTTATAAGCGGCAGAACCCGCACCAAACCAGCCTGAAAAATTGGCATTTTGATCATATAAAGAACGTGATAATTCATAATCTCCTGCACTATAAGCACTGTATGCCTCTGAAGAGTTCTTAAAAGAGTGTCTTTCATCGGCCGCTAGAGTTTGCGCAAAACCTGGCTGGGGAAAGCTCTGCAAGAGTAATAAAACCAAAGCGCCGTTTAACCACATAAAGCCGTTGATCTCTTTACTGGCCTTGGCTTGTAAAAATAGGCTAAAAGAGGATTTGAAAAGTCCTAATAAATAGAACGCAATTAACAATAAAATCAGACCCAGCACCATAAAGGGCCAAGCGTAATCCTGCCAGACACTATTTTCTTGTGATTGGATTCGACTGGCCGCAGGCAGCGTCGCCTCTTTTAAAAGTCTCGTCATAAATTCTTGACTGGCATCCGCTCGCAAATAAACACCTTGTAAGCTTTGCGCCATTTTTTTCAGGCCACTCTCTTCTAGACGGCTTTGCACTAATAAGCCATTGGCATGCAATTTTCCTGATTTATCTTCGCTGTCCGGCAATGTGGTTGCGGCGGGCAATCCAATGCCCACCAAAATGATCTTAACGCCGGTATCACTCAATTTTTGCAGTTCAGAAAATTTCGATTGCTGGGTACTTTTCGGCAACTCAACGGGTTTCCAAAATTGGGGTGCGCCATTGGTAAAAACCACCATGACCTTCGCCTTACCCGCTGTTTGTGATAGATGTGTTAATCCTCCAATCACCGCGAGCTCTAACCAACTACCATGGATCGGCAATAAACCAGGTTCAAGTAAGTTCAATGAATGCAGAAACAGATCGCGATCGTAACTTAATGGACTCACCATATGCGCTTGTCCAGCAAAGCCTTGTAACGCCAGACGATCGCCCATTTGTAACTTGGAGGTCATCGACTCGACAAGGGATTTAGCAAACAAAAAACGAGTCGGGTAGAGATCGCTGGCCTTCATTGATTCCGACAGATCCATCGAGACTAAAATATCCACGCCTTCTCGGCTTTGCAGATCAGGTGCGGAAATCAAACTTCTTGGCCCCGCCAATGCAATCATTAAACACAACCAAGCTACGGTGATCAGTCGACTTGGTGAGCTTACAAAAGAACCTATAAAAGCCGTCAAAGATCGCATCGTTTTAAGGAGTTGACCAGGCCTGGTCACTTTGGATGAACTCAAATCAGAGTTTGTCGACAAAGAGTCGCTTTGAGGCTTAACAGTCGCGTTTTCAGTCGCGACCCAAGGCCATAAATGGCTATCGGCATAGGCCTGTTGATGTTGCTTCTGCCCCAACTGTTTCAAAGCCCACCAGAGTATTGGCAATAACAAAGCCCATAACCAATTCGGCTCACGCCAGGTTATATCGCCCTGCAGAAACAGGCCAAAAACATCAAAGAACGCCTGACTAAAAAATTCCATTAGTGAACCGCCTGATCGTCAGAAGAAGAGCGTAATTTATTCGCGAGTAATAGGTTTAAAAACAGATAACAGAACAAACTGATCACAGATATGCTTAAAGGAATGTCATACAAAGCGACATGACGAGGTGGTCGCGGTGGCGTTTCATAAGGCACACCTTCCGCCTCGTTAATTTTTGTAATACCCGATTCAAGTCCTGACCACTGCCTATTTCAAAATACTGCCCCTGCGTTTCAGATGCAATTGCTTTAAGTGAGTCCGACTCTAAAGCCTGATAAAGAAGCCCTGTATACAAGCGTTTGTCCGCGACCTGACTATTAGCTCCAACACCAATCGTATAGATCGGTACCTGCAACAGTTGTGCATAATTAATAACTTCCGAAAGCGCGAGTCGACTTGGCTGACTCAAACCATCACTAATCAATACAACAACGCGTTTAAGTGTGTCACTTTCCGATTGATTAGGATTCACGTTTTGGCCATCTTGTCGGGTCTGTTTTAACGCCAACCCTAAAGCCTCACCCATTGCGCCGTCGGTACGCCCCGCTAAATAAGGTTTAAGGCGCTTTAAATTTAACCGAGCCGCCGTTTGATCGGACGTTAAGGGCATCAGGGTATAGGCTTGCTCGGCATAGATGGCCAACCCAAAACGATTACCTTCTAACCCTGAAATAAACTGATCCAATACGTTTTTAACGACATTCATACGCGTTTCGGAGTGACCATCAACTTGATAATCTGGCAATAAAAAAGAGGCCGAGCTTTCAATCACAAAGACAATATCGCGGACCGTTTTCTGTTGGGGTAAAGGGGCTAATTCTTGAATTTTTTCGGGTTGCGCCAAAGCAATGGCCAGACTAATAATGATAATGCCACGAAGTAAGTTCAGGCCCATTTTGACAACAGAAAATCGCCATTTCAGGACTCTTTTAACAGTACCAAAAGATTGCATTTTATGAATTAGCGCATGTTTAACAACCAGCTGGCGTTGTGATTGTAACTGCGTTAAATCATCGTTCTGGGCGCCCCCAAACAACTGGTTTAAACCACTTAAAACCCACAATAGTGGCCATAAAAACAGGAGCCACAACGCGGCGGGAGTGGCAAAATCCAAGCCTTCAATGCCAAATACATTAGATAACAGAGTCACCAATAGAGTTTCCATTAAGAGTTACCCGCCACTAAGCTTTTCCACAAAGTCACTAAACGGCCTTTAAAAGAGAACCAACCGCTACTGGCTTTTAACGCCAGTTCGGCCTCATGCAATAAGCTGATATAGGTTTCACGTGAAACTGGCTGTTTTGAAAAACTTAACTGGTTGACCTTAACCAATAAAGAATCCAGTTCAGAGTTAGCTAAAGCCGTTCTTTCAGTCAAACCCTCTACGGCTGGCGAGGATTTTTGCTGAAGCTTCTGCAACCTTAGACACCAATCGTAAAGTAACCAGGCCTGGTCAAGTTCAATAACGTCATCACGACCCTCTGTATTTTCTACTTTTGAGGCCAACCGACGGAGCTGCCAAGACAAAGCCGAAGGTTGATAAAATCGTTGACCCAATGTTAACAAAGCCACCAAAAGCACTAACAATAAAATCACCCACAGTGCAGAATCGACTAACTGAATCCAATCAAATCCAGGTTCTAACGGGGCTTCAATATCCATTAAATCCAGGGTTAATATAACCTTCTGATCAGCTGGCATAGCGTCCTCCTGCTGATCGTTTAGCCTGTCCTTGCACGGCTTTCAACGCACTGGTGGGATCATCCGCCATGATGATAATAGGATCCACTCCCGCTTTTTGCAGATGACGGTACAAACGTTGGTGATACCCTTTTGATCAGGCCTGGTAACTTGTACGTTGCGATTCAGTTGTGAGCTGATGGATCCGTTGATTGGTAATGGACTGTAGCTGCAATCCTTCAACATTAGGCAGTTCCAATTCAACACGGTCTTTTATAACAATCGCTTTCAGCTTCGCGGTTTGCTGCAAGGCTGTCAGAATTTCTGTGGTCTTTTGGTTGATATCGTGAAAATCACTAATGAGAATTAATCGCGAACCCGGCTGTATTTGTTGTTTTAAGGCCAGTAACACATCATTAATGTGCGGTTCATTTTTAACCTCTTCGGCAGATAAGGGAGGACAAGCTACCGCAAAACTCTCCATTAAATGCGAATAGGTGCCTCGGCCTTCAAAACTAGGGGTTAATGTGAACGACTCGGCTAAACGCGCGCCAATCACCGGGATATTAGCTTGCTGTGCCAACCAGGCAAAATAGCCAGCAACGCGCGCCGCTTGCGTTGCTTTTAAACGCACTCGTGTGCCAAAACGCATACTTTGCCGGTGATCGACCAAAATAACCCAGCTCTCCTGACGTTCTTCTTGGAATAACTTAGTATAAACTTGACCCGTTTTCGCCATCAGTCGCCAGTTAATGCGTCGGATCTCATCGCCCATTTCATAAGGACGACTTTCTTCATACTCCAACCCCGCCCCCATAAAGGGGCTGCTTTGCTCACCTTGGCGCAGCGCTTCGCTGAGTTTAGGATTAGCGGTAATACGCTGGGTAATCAAAGCCAACTCATCTGCAAGCACCACCATCTCGGCTTCCGATAATAGTGGTTGATTCTGAACCGTGCGTGCCTCAACACCTTTTAAAAACCCATTCGAAGACAACCAGACAGGCAGGAACTGTCTAGCTTGGTCAAATAGTTTTTTTGAAAAAGAGAGCAATGACAAATTAAAAACCTTTAACAGAGGTGTAAAAATAAAGACTTAAAACAAGGCTTTCTTAAAATCAGACTAAACATTTGATTGCGTCAGAGGTACGGGCACAAGGTCGACAATTTTTTTAATGATTGAATTGGCGGTCCACTGTTGTGCACGTCCGCTAAAGCTAATAATTAAGCGGTGGCGTAATACATCGGGTAACAGTTTTAAGACATCATCTGGTGTCACAAAATCACGTCCTTGCAACCAAGCGTAAGCACAAGCGGCATGTAATAATGCAATCGACGCTCGGGGCGAGGCTCCAACTTCAATAATGCCTTCTAACGCTTGGTCTAGTTGCCCCAACTTACGAGTAGCGGCGACTAATGACACCACATAACGCTCAACCGGTTCGGAGACATACAGTTCTGACACTTGACGGCGAGCATGAATGACATTTTCTGGGGTTAGGAAGTCACTCATTTTTTCTTTATCACCCCCAAAATGATGGCTACGATCGCGGCGTAAAATCTCTAGCTCTTCGTCTTCTGTAGGATATTCCAACTCCAGATGTAACATAAAGCGATCTAATTGCGCTTCCGGTAAAGGATAAGTACCGCTTTGTTCTAATGGGTTTTGCGTGGCCATCACTAAAAACAACTCTGGTAATGGGCGAGTTTGACCGCCTGCCGTCACCTGTTTTTCAGCCATAGCCTCTAATAAAGCCGACTGCACCTTAGGTGGTGCGCGGTTAATTTCATCCGCCAAAACAATCTCGTTAAAAATAGGCCCTTTAACAAAACTCAATGCGCCAGTATTCACATCCAACACCTCAGATCCCATAACATCTCCAGGCATTAAATCTGGGGTAAATTGGATACGTTGAAAGCTAGCATGCACACCATTCGCCAAGGTTTTAACCGCCGTCGTTTTCGCCAGGCCTGGAGGGCCTTCTAATAACACGTGGCCGCCGGTAAGCAAGGCAATAATCATCTTATCGAGCAAGGCTTCTTGACCGACAATAACGGTCTGTAAGTACTTTTTTAAGGCTTGAAATTCTGCTTGTGTTGACATTGGTTTTCCTATTTTTCTGCTGACGCTTTCTTGCTAATAAACTTATCATTGCTGCTCAAATAAGCCTCTAAAGCAAAGTACTATTGGACCATTGGACCATTTTACGATAATGTATTTTTTATTCAGCTGTTTCTTCTAAAAGTAGCCAGGCGATCATCAGCACGGCTATTGCAACGAGTTCCAAGGACGTTTCAAGTGGTGGGTAAGCTCGACGACTAAATCCATCCATAAGATACTGAATGCATATTCTAAATCACGCCAATAACTATAACCACCCAAAACGCTTCCGACACTCCCGTGCTCATGGGTCGGAGCTGCAATCTATTCAACTAATTAGTTGAATAGTAAATTTAAAGCCTTATAATTGTCAAGGTTAAGGTCACATCTAATAAGGAACTCACCATGTTATTCAAAAAATCAAAAATAGTTGCGCTCAGCTTTTCTTTGTTAGCTGGAATATTCTCCCTCTCAGCTCAGGCTGTTCAAACCAAAGAAGTGAAGACTACCTACAACGGACTGACTGTGAATGCCATGGTAGTGCTCGCCGAAGGTAAAACCTTAGCGGATGAAGTTGTGTTATTCACGCATGGTACAACGACTCACAATGGCCGTGAAACCTATAAAAGCATCCAAAAATTATTGGCTGAAAGTGGCATTAGCTCGGTCGCACCTAACCTCAGTTTAGACGTCGATGATCGACATGGTGAAGTTGACTGCACGACTTTACAAAGCCATACCCATGATGATGGGATAGCTGAGATCGGTTTTTGGGTTAAGTGGCTTGCCAAGCAAGGTGCCAAATCAATCACTTTAATGGGGCATTCTCGTGGTGGAAATCAAACGGCTTGGTATAGCATTGAACACGATAGCGATTTGATTAAAAATATTGTATTGGTTGCACCGCAAACTTGGTCAAATGCGGCGGAACACAGCGATTATGAGAAGAAATATCATGTTCCATTACAGACACTCCTAGCGCGTGCTGAAAAACTGGTAAAGGCGGGCAAAGGCGACACGGTAATGAAAAATGTTAACTTTATCTACTGTAAAGACACCAATGCCACGGCTGAAGCTTTTGTCAGTTATTACCGTGAGGATGAACGTATGGATACGCCAACCTTGCTGAAAAAAGCCACTAAACCCACTTTAGTCATTATCGGCTCAGCCGACACTGTCGTTGCTGATTTAGCAGCGAAAATGGCGACCGTTAACAACCCATTGGTCAGCCGTTATATTATCGAAGGCTCTAATCACTTCTTTTTAGATTTTTATTCTGACGAGCTAGTTGAGCAAGCGGTTGGCTTCATTCAACAATAATGATTCAGCAATAAAAGGCATCACTGATGGATTCGTGCGAAACCAATCTAAAACTATGCTTATTTGAACAGCTTGCCCAAATCGGTAAATCCCTTGGGCACTCCAATCGACTATTGATCTTAGATGTCTTAGCGCAAGGCTCCTGTCAGGTCGATCTCTTAAGTCACAAACTCGGTTTGAGTGTTGCGAATGTCTCTAAACATCTGCAGCACTTAAAACAAGCGGGCTTGGTGGTCAATGAAGTGCAAGGCACACAGCGCATCTATCAACTCAGCGATCAAGCCATTGTGCCTTTAATCCAAATTATGCGCCAAATTGCCGAAAATCAAATGGCTGAAGTGGCGAACCTGCTTAATCAAAAACTCCATCCTCGCGCGCCTTTAATGCCTTTTAATCCTAAAGAGCTCAAGCAAGCGGTGAAAGAAAATAGAGTCACGCTCTTAGACGTTCGGCCTAGCGATGAATATCAAGCCGGCCATATCGACGGTGCGATTAATCTGCCGATTGAATCCTTAGATAATCCAACAACCCACGCTTTATCCTTCGCACAACTATCTCACCAAAAACCCTTTGTGGTTTACTGCCGTGGCCCATACTGCCTATGGTCTTACGAAGCGGTCGAAAAACTACAAGCCAATGGACACACTGCCAGCCGTATGCCAGAAGGCTATCCTGAGTGGATCTTGCAGCAAACTTAGAGCTTCTGACGAAACGCCAATCGTCCAACCTTTCGTAAAAAATCACTTTATGAAGTTAGGGTAATACCTCTATTAAACAAATAAAGTTCACTTAATAACCCATATTCTATATAGTGGTATTTATATAAATTTTATACGTATTTTTTAAATGACGAGTACGATACGAATAGTTGTTCTCAAAAAAATGGACATGAATTTTATGCTGAAGAACCTAAAAGTCATTCTGATGATTATCATGATTGCCTTAGCTGGCTTAACGGGCTGTAGCTCTCAGCCAGAGCCACCGATTAAACTCATAGCCAACTCATGGATTGGGTATTCGCCGTTATTCTACGCCAAAGAAAAAGGTTGGCTAAAACCACTTAATATTGAATTATCGACCGTGGTCTCACTGGGCGAAAGCATAATGACCTATAAAACCGGCCACTTTAATGGGCTTGCTGGCACCCAGTATGAATTTGCAAAACTCCAAAAGCAGAATGCCAATCTGGTGCCTATTATTATGTTTGATCGTTCCAATGGTGGCGATATGGTCATGAGTAATCTCAGCATAAACTCTCTTAAAAAAACCACTGAATCCGTCGATGTCTATTTAGAAATCAATTCAATTAATTCGGCGGTCTTCAAAGATTTTATAAAAGCCCATGAATTAGAAAATAAAACGTTCAATTTCATCAATAAAGACCCTTTAAAAACGCTCGCACAGATCAAACAATCCCCTATCACGCAACCACTCATTATCGTCACCTATAGCCCTTATAACTTTGAACTCTCTAAACATGGCTTAAATATCATCGCTTCAACGAAAAACATTGAAGATATTCTGGTGGTGGACGCACTTTATGTTAAAAAATCCTGCTTAACAGAGCATAAAGCCCATTTTATAAAATTAAAACAGCTTATTAATCAAGCGATTCAAGATCTTCACACAAACCCTCGTGATTACTATGAAAAAGTTAAACCCTATCTTGAAAATAGCAGTTATGAAGAATTTTCAGCCAGTTTAAATCAGATCGAATGGCTTAATTCTGAGCTCTCCGAACCACTTATTAAAAAACTCAACCACACCTCCTTCCCAATTCGGGATTTGCTGTAAATGCTCTCAACACAACGGTTTTTTTTGGGGCTACTTGCCATTATTATGCTATCGCTTTATGCGACCTTTATTACATACTACCTATCGGAACAACAGACCAAAGCCGACCTGATTACCGAAGAGATTCATCTGACCTTATCTGAAACAGGTTATTTAATATCGACCAGTTTCGATAGTTTAAGTGGTATTCAGAGCTTTAAATCGTTATTGAACCGAAAAGTTGCCCAAAGTAACCTCATTTCAAGCATGATACTTGCACAGGGTACTACCATTCTCTTAAGCACGGATCCTTCAATAAAAACCCTGCCCTCACGACTCGATTCGATTACAACATTTAGCAATATTTCTGCTCAGAAGCTTTTACAAAGTCCTACGTTTGAAATTACGATTGAGACCTTTAGTCAAAATAAAGTCATGCCATTGACCTTGTTGCTGAAAGTGAATGACTATGCCTTTGCCAACTACTTTTCAAAAACCCGAATTCAATACATCAGCACACTGGTGATTCCAACACTACTTGTCACCTTGAGTTTATGGGCAATCTTACATTTCCTCTTAATGAAACCTCTGGTAGAACTTAAAAAGTATGCCTATTACTCCAAGCGGCCTCCCTCTAAATTCAAGATTAAAGAACTCGAAGCGATTCGTAGCTCTTTGGTGCAAACTTTTGATCGTCTGGAGAAAGAACAAAAAGCGCTTTATACCAGTGCCAGAACAGATGAATTAAGCGGTTTACCCAATCGTAACCATTTAAATGAACGCTTAAATTGGTTAATTGAAGAGTCATCTCGGTCAAAGTCAGAGTTTGCCTATCTGTTTATTGACTTGGATAACTTTAAGAATATCAATGACACCTTGGGTCATGATATTGGCGATGAACTGCTTATGATGATTGCTGGAATCATGCAGGAGGTTATTCGAGACTATGACATTATCGCTCGCGTGGGGGGGGATGAGTTTGTAGTGGTCTTAAGTCAATATCAAAATCATATTGAACTGAATCACATTATTCAAAGGATCATAGCCAAGCTTTCTGAAATCCACACAGTAGGAACATACCCGGTGAGAACATCCGCCAGCATCGGGGTCGCTTTCTACCCTAAGGATGGAATTGATAGTAGAACACTGCTCAAAAACTCTGATATCGCCATGTATGAGGCAAAAAAATCTGGAAAAAACCAAATTCACTACTTTACGGAATCCCTTCATCAAACAATATTAGCGGAAGTTGAGCTCGAAAATGATTTACGCAGTGCGCTTCAAAACCAGGAATTTGAACTTTATTATCAGCCTAAGGTAGATATCGCTAGTGGCAAAATAATCGGTGCTGAAAGTCTCGTTCGCTGGCACCATCCAACGAAAGGTATGATTTCACCTCTGCAGTTTATCCCTATTGCAGAGCAAACTGGCCTCATGATTGAATTGGGGGAATGGATCTTACACCAAGCCCTACAACAACAACAAAAATGGCAGGAACTCTACCAAACCGACCTATTGCTTTCAATCAATATTTCAGCTGTACAATTTGGATATGTGCAATTTTTTAGCAACTTTCAATCCCTCTGCAACCAATTTGACCTGGACCTAAAACTCATCGACATTTAAGTCACGGAATCGGTTTTAATGCAGAATACCGAGAGTAATCTGGGTATTCTAAAAAAAATCCGAGCCCTGGGCGTTTCGATTTCATTAGATGACTTTGGAACGGGTTACTCCTCTTTGGCCTATTTAAAAAACCTGCCGATTAATACCTTAAAGATCGACAAGGCTTTTTTAGATGATTATGCAACCCAATCTGGACGCGTTTTCATTGATACCATTGTTCAATTGGCGCACAATTTGCATATCAATGTCGTCGCCGAAGGCGTAGAGTCTGAATCCCAGCTTGCCTATCTGAAAGAGATTGGCTGTGATATTTACCAAGGCTACCATTGTAGTCGACCACTGCCTGCGAAAGACTTTATGGAATTGGTACAGAAACACCAACCCTAATCGATTTTCACGACATCTTAGTGGACAGTTGCTTAGACGTTTACTTTAAAAAAAGAGGCTCTAAACCATCGATGTCCACCACTTCATTTTAAATAAAAATGAGAATGACCAGGCCTGGTCTCTTTTTAAACCGCAGTGAACAAAAGTTATCTCCACTCATTCATCCCTTTAGCTCTCTTTATCATTCCCACCACTGACTTATTTGGTTAAACTCTCTCTTATTGAGTTCCTTTAAGGGTGGCTGACGAGTTCGCCCCCTTAAAACTCTAGACTTATTTAAATTAGGATAGCCACGATGCCGCATACTGAACAACCTTCAACCCACCCTGTTTATAAACTCACTGAATACAGTCATGGCGCGGGTTGTGGTTGTAAGATTTCGCCCAAGATTCTCGATAGCATTCTTAAAACTAAAATGGAAGTGGCGCCCCATCCACAACTGTTGGTTGGCAACAGCACTAAAGATGATGCGGCCGCCTTTGATTTGGGTAATGGCACTTCTATTTTGAGTACGACCGATTTTTTCATGCCTATTGTGGATGACCCCTTTACCTTTGGCAAAATTGCCGCCACCAATGCCATCAGTGATATTTACGCGATGGGCGGTAAACCATTAATGGCCATTGCCATCTTTGGCTGGCCTATTGATATTCTGCCTGCAGAAGTCGGTCAACAGGTCATTGATGGTGGTCGAGCAGTATGTGAGGCGGCAGGCATTCCGTTGGCTGGAGGGCACTCTATTGATGCCCCTGAACCTATCTTTGGTTTGGCTGTCACCGGCATTGTCGATAATGTTAATTTAAAGCGTAATGCCTCTGCCGAAGCGGGCTGTGAACTATTTTTGACCAAAGCTGTGGGCATCGGTATTTTAGCGACGGCACAAAAGCAGAAGAAGATTCAGCCGGAACACATGGAGATGGCGATTGAAGCCATGACAACCTTAAATATCGCCGGTACAGATTTTGCGAAAATTGAGGGTGTTACCGCGCTAACCGATGTGACCGGCTTTGGTATCTTAGGTCACCTAATCGAAATCTGCGAAGGCAGTAACATCCAAGCCCAAATCGATTTTGATGCGGTGCCAATTTTACCGCACGTATTAGAGTATTTAGCGTTAGGGTGCACTCCAGGCGGTACTGGACGTAACTTTGAGAGTTACGGCCATAAGGTTAAAGGTTTAAATGGTGAACTGACTGAAACTCAGAAAATGATTCTCTGTGACCCACAAACTTCTGGTGGCTTACTGGCAGCGGTGCGCCCTGAATCAGTTGCTGAGTTTAAGGCCGTCGCGGCACAGCACGGACTGATCTTAGAGTCTATTGGACGCACTACAATCGCCAAGCCAGCAACGGCTTGCGTTGAGGTTATTTAATGTCTTCACCTATAACGGCTCCCGTCATAAATCCTGACGACTTATCAGCGGACCTACCCGTTCAATTGACAGAGTATTCGGATGATTTACCGCAAATGGAGGACTTTAAATCCATAGTATTGAATCAAACGCCTTTATTGGATGTCAGAGCACCCATTGAGTTTAATCAAGGTGCATTTGAGACGGCTCAGAATATTCCGCTGATGAACGATCAGGAACGCCATGATATCGGCATCTGTTATAAACAAAAGGGCCATGATGCGGCGGTTGAATTAGGCCATACATTGGTGAATGAACAGGCAAGACTCCCCCGTATAGAAGCCTGGGCTGAATTTATCGACAGTCATCCTGGGGCACTACTCTACTGTTTTCGAGGCGGACAACGTTCTAAGATCTCACAACAGTGGTTGGCAGACCATGGCTACCAGATCACCCGTTTAAAAGGGGGTTACAAAGCATTTAGACGCTTTTTGATCGATTATCTCGACAATCTGCCCAACCTCTTTATTGAAAAAAACATTCAGCCGATTATATTGGCTGGGCGCACAGGCGCGGGTAAAACGATTGTCTTGCAACAACTCGAGAATGCCATTGATTTAGAAGGCCTAGCACACCACCGAGGCTCAGCTTTTGGACGTCATGCAACCCCACAACCGACGCAAATCAACTTTGAAAACCAGCTTTCCATGGCGTTAATGCGCTTTATAGAAACCCCTCATAGAAACCTTATTATTGAAGATGAAGGCCGAAATATCGGCTCAGTGTCTATGAGTGCCGATCTATTTGCTACCCTTAAATCCGGCCCACGTATTGTGGTCGAAACCCCACTTGCAGAACGCATTGAAATTACCCATCAAGAGTACGTTTTACAAGCGCAAACTGAATATGCAAACCTGGACGAGTGGGTAGAATTTATGCGAGGTGCCTTTGGACGTATTCACAAACGACTAGGGGGAGAAAGGCATCAACGAGTATTAAAAGCCTTTGAAGACGGCTTACAACTACAGCTGGAAACGGGAGCAACAGAGGGTCACCGTGGCTGGATAGAAATTTTATTAAGCGAATATTATGATCCAATGTATGACTATCAAATGACCAAAAGCGACGACCCGGTTATTTTTCAAGGCAGTATTGATGAGGTTGTTAGCTTTTTAAAAACCTATCAGCCAGAATAGAGAACTCATCACCTAAACCCATAACAATTTAGGGATATTCCATGAAGAAGATCAGTCATGCCGCGCTTGAATCAGAACATCGACCAGAAGCTATAGCAGAGCGATTAAAGCGCCCCCCTCAATCGCAAAACATCTCCGATGCTGTCTTGGGCGGCATTGATGGTTGTGTCACCACCTTCGCTGTCGTCTCTGGCGCTTTTGGTGCTGGTTTCTCGCCGGCCGTTGCACTGATTTTAGGCTTAGCAAATTTGATTGCAGATGGTTTTAGTATGGCGGTGAGTAATTATGAAGCTAGCAAAACCCAACATGATTTTACAGCTGATATTAGACGCTCTGAAGGCGAGCATATCGACCGAATTCCAGAAGGCGAGCGTGAAGAAATCCGCCAGATATTTCAGAAAAAAGGCTTTGCCGGAGAGACGCTCAATAGCATCGTAGAGACCATTTGCCAAGACCGAGAGCTCTGGATAGACACCATGCTTACCGAAGAACATGGCATTCAGATCACGCACCCAAATCCTATCAAAGCCGGCGTTGTTACCTTTTTGGCATTCATTAGCGTGGGTTCAATTCCCTTACTACCCTTTTTAGTTCCAAGCCTGGAGATGGTTCACCAATTTATCATCAGTGCGATTCTTGCTGGAATGATGTTCTTTTTAATCGGCACGCTTAAGAGTCTCTTCCTCAATAAACCGATGCTCCGTTCTGGTTTGAGTACCTTACTCACTGGCGGAACAGCTGCGGGCCTGGCGTATCTAACCGGTTATATTTTGCGTGAGATAATGGGGATTGGTTAAGTAGCGACACTATTAACGCATTTGAATACATCTAAGCACTTAACAATACATTTTAAAAGCCGTTGCAAACTAAAAATAAACGACCCTACGCCCACATAGCTTAATAACGCCGCAGGACATGCCCTACGCTTACGTGGCTTTGTAAAGCCGCAGGATATACCAGGCCTGGTGGTTTGGCCTAACGTTTACTCAAAGAACGCACTCTTAATAACGGATCTTGTCGATAGAAAAGCGTTAATTGGTGATAGACCTTAGGGAAAAGCCTCTTTAAAACCTGTGGTGCTTCAAAGAAATATTCGGTTGAGACTGCAAAAAATTCAGCAGGGTTGGTGGCGGCATAAGGATTAAACGCGGTTAATTTGCCCTGTTGTAGTTGCCGATTTAAGGTTTCAAACGATGTTTCAAATGCCTCAAACCAGGCCTGGTGACTCATGTTGGAGTGCAAAGGTGGGTGACCATTGGTATCGCCATCCAACATATCCAGTTTATGTGCCATCTCATGTAGCAGTACCTGATTTGCATGCTTGCGCAGTGGATGCGGTTGGTCATCTGCCCAATCGATAATAATACCGCCTTGGTACTGCGTCTCTCCCGATTCCAAACCGGCCAAGCTCTGTAGCAACCCTTGTGCATTGAAAACCGTTTTTCGGCCATTGTGAAACGCCGTGGGATAAACCAGAATTTGATTCCAGTTATGAATCCAATTCAGATTAGGGTCTGTTTCTGGTTCTGCTAAACCAAACAACAATACTGCGACTTGAGTGGCAATCACGACTCGCATCTCATCGGTTAGTTCAAAGCCTTTCACAGGAATAATGGCCTTTTCCCAGAGTACCTCACTGGCAAGCAAGCGTAACTGCATTTTTTCACGCCCGCTATAACGCAATAGCAACGGCATTTGGGCAATGCTTTGATGCCAAAGCTTGAGAGGAATCTTATTTTTTCGCAGTCTGCGCTGAAAGATGAAACGCCGTATTCTGGTGGTAACTCTCATCAATCCTCTCTTATACCAAAGCGATTAAAAACTACAGGCCTTTTTGCAGGGACTTTAAATCCTCTAACACCTGTTGCACATGCTCATCAGGATCCACATCTCTATAAATTTTGGCGATTTTACCGTTGGGATCGATAATAAAACTATGACGTTTGGCAAGCTTCATAAACCCCAAATTGAGCACAACGTCATAGTTTTTGGAGACCGTAGCATCTTTATCTGCCAGCAATGAAAAAGGCAAGTCGAATTTTGTTGCGAAAGCCTGATGACTTTCAATGCTATCAATCGACACTCCCAATATTACGGCTTGCTGGTTAATCAAGTGGTTAATATTATCTCTAAAACTACAAGCCTCTTTAGTGCATCCCGGCGTATCGTCTTTAGGATAAAAATAGAGCACCACCCACTGCCCTTGATATTGGTTTAAGCGAATCATTTCACCATGCTGATCCGACAACTGAAAACCAGGCGCTATGCCTCCAATCTTGATCGGATCAGCAAAGACTTGATGAGAAAAACTTGCTGATATAAACAAAATAAAAGCCTTAATCAATACCGACAATTTCATGAGCACTTCAACCTTTTATTAAATTTTACATTCATACAATCAATCATAGCATCTCCTTTAAACTTTTGAACACCCTCTATGAATTGATTAATGGCGCATCATAATTTTCAGATTGATCACTATAGACACAAACATTCCAGTCTGCCGCTAACCCTGCTTCCGCCAAGCAGTAAGTTTCAAAAAAACTAACAATCTCTTGGCGCTGACAGTGTGCTTCAAATGCCGCTATATTGGCCCAAATTTCATTAAAGACAATCGGCTGACTTTTGCCTTCGGCAAACCGACTCGGAATCTGGCGCGTTACTCTATATTGCAAACAACCATCCTCGCGTAAGGTGTTCGGCTCTAGGCTTTGTAATACCTTAAACAGTTCGGCTTCTTTGCCAGGTTTAGGCTGGAATTGCGCTAAACAATAGACTTTTGAGGACATCATATTTCCAATTAATTAAACTTAAATCCGACTTGATAGCCAATCCATAATCTCTGCCAAAGGCTTTGGTTTACTAAACCAGTAACCTTGGCCGTATCTACAGCCATTTTGCGCTAAATAGGTCATTTGCGCTTCGGTTTCAATCCCTTCGGCAATGGTACTCATTTTCATCGCCTTCGCTAATGAAATAATGGCGGTGGAGATGGCTTGATCATCTTCACCATCAGGGAGGTCATCTACAAAACTTTTATCGATTTTAAGTTTGTTTACCGGCAGTTTTTTCAAATCGCTTAATGAAGAGTACCCCGTACCAAAATCGTCCAGCGCAATATTAAACTCCATGCCTCTCAAAATGTTTAAACGTGCAATACTGCCTTTTGGATCACTGATAATGACCGACTCAGTCACTTCCAGTTCAATCTTTTTAGGGGAGACTTCTGCGGACTCGATCACTTTCTGAACTTGTGAAATAAAGTCGCTGTCTTCAAGTTGAATTCCTGAAACATTGACGGCAATATAGCCGTCATACCCCATGGTCTCTTGCAATATTTTTAAGTCGGCACAAGCCTGTTTTAACACCCACAACCCCATGGGGATAATAAAACGTAACTCCTCTGACAAAGGGATAAAATCATCGGGAGCAACCAGGCCTTTTGTAGGATGGTTCCATCGAATCAAAGCTTCAAAGCCCACGACTTTATGGGTTTTTAAACAGAGCTGGGGCTGGTAATAGAGTTCAAACTGCTGAAATTGAACAGCGGCTTTAAGGTCTATTTCCATTTCCATCCTCGAAATCACATTGAGTGACATGGCCTCACAATAAATTCTAAAGGTATTTTTGCCTGCTAATTTCGCTTCATACATCGCTGTATCGGCATGTTGATTTAAAGTCTCAATTGACTGACCGTGCAGCGGATAACGACTTATCCCCATACTCATAGAAACGTTAAAGTCTTTATCATCGACCGTAAATGGGCTCTCAAACACTTGTATAAACTTTTGCAGTACCTCTCGACGACTCCCCTCAAGATCGATATTATCCATCACTAAAACAAATTGGCTCTATGTGATTTGTAGTGGGTAATGCGATAATAGCACCATGAATAGTACTACTTTATTTAGCATGGCTCTTGGCCTGCAATCGCCTTGGCAAGTGAATGACATTTCGTTTTCTGATGATGGAAGCACTCGCAAAGAGCTTCACCTACATATCGGTTTTGACCGAGGCTCACGTTTTCCAGATGAGACCGGTGTCGCCTGTCCAGTGCATGACACCGTGACACGTGAGTGGCAGCATTTAAACTTCTTTGAGCACCATTGTAGTCGTCGTGT
>VCMI01000128.1 GCA_006222135.1 Thiomicrorhabdus sp.
ACGACGAATCAAGTCAATGAACGTACAGCTGATTTAACGCTCAAATTAAGCGGCTTAAATACACAACCTAAATTATTAGCCCGTTTTTGATACCCAATCGATTGAGTTGCTTAAAACCCCTTTTGCGCACCTGACAACCTCCGCGGAGATGGAAGTGACTTTGGTCAAAGGGACTACCAACATTTTAGGTAAAGTACAATTGCTTAACAGCGAGTTAAATCTGGATGAGATGCCATTGCACCAACGCACCTCTATTAGCGACGATGAAATCATCATAGATGAACAAGGACAAGTCGTTCCCAAAGAGGAGAGCGTGTCCAATCTTAGTTACGATATCAAAATCGGCTTTGGTGAAAACGTTAAGGTAAAAGTACAGGATTCTCTCCTGTTTTTAGGCGGGGAACTGCAACTGGTTAAAGCGCTCAACTCACCGGAGATGAAAGCCTTTGGCGATGTCAAATTACGTGAAGGTTACATTAATCTGGATGCACAAAATCAGATTCAAGTTGATGGGTCCAGCTTTCTCTTTAATGGCCGTATTGGCAATCCAACACTCAATGTAAACCTATATAGAGTGGTAGACCAAACTACGGCTCGACTCAATATTAGAGGCAATGCGAGTCAGCCACAGTTTGTGTTCTACTCCACCCCGGCTTTATCACAAGGGCGTATTATTAATTTGATGATCTTTGGACGTGCAGGAGATATGTCAAAGGAACCTAACTATGAATCACAAGTCTTGAGCGCTTTTTACAAATTGGGTATTCAAAAAAATACCCCAGTACTCAATACCTTAACCAGTACTTTGGGCATTCAAGATGTCTATTTTGATGTACAAGGCCAGCAGGTTAGCAGCCTTTTGGTTGGGCGCAGCCTAACCGATAAACTTTATGTACGTTACGCCAAAGACCTAACGGGACAACAAAATAATGCCGTGCAATTCTTTTATCAATTGACTAATAAATGGCTATTGAAAACCAACAGTGGCGACGATAACAGTTCAGTTGACCTAATTTATCGACTCGAACGCTAATCAGCGAAACCGATATTAGAGACCTTTTCCGCTGGCTAAAAGCGCCTTCATAAGTAGTTGCAAGACTGAGTAAACAAGGTATTATTTATGCCATTCATTTTAGACAAAAAAGTAACCACTCATGAGACATGTAGTCATTACAGGCGGAAATAAAGGCATCGGTTTAGCATTAACACAAAAGTTTGTGGAAGCCGGTGATAGCGTACAAATCATTGCGAGAGACTTTAGTAATCAAGAAGGTTTTGATTATCAAAACCACCCTTTAGTGATTTGCACACCCTTTGATTTGACCGATTTAGAGAACCTACCAGGCCTGGTCACTTCAATCGCCAAGATCGATGTACTCATCAATAATGCGGGAATGATGGAACAAATCACCTACGAGGGATACCCAGACCAACAACGAAACGACTCTCTGGCCGTAAATATCATTGCGCCAGTCAAGCTGATTGAATTATTAGCAGACAAACTCAAAGTACCTTCAGAGTACACGCCAAGAATTGTCAATAACGCTTCTATTGCGGGGCAGATAGGTCATCCTGATATTTGGTACGGAATTAGCAAGGCTGGGCTTATTAATGCTACCAAGGCATTCTCTAAAGCGTTTGAGGGCAAGATTATCGTCAATGCCGTCGCCCCCAGTCCAGTCGAGACGGATATGCTAGATAATATTCCACCACATCGCCAACAGGCTTTCTTAAAAAATACGATTACGGGACGATTTGCGACGGCTGAGGAAGTGGCTGAGTCAATCCATTGGCTGGCAACAGAGTCGCCTGAATATATCAATGGGATATGTTTGGATATTAATAATGGTTCTTTTCCGAGATAAATCTGTTTATCTTGGGAGATGAGTAATGTGTTTAACTCAGACTGTCCGCCTTTTGTGAAGGCGATTGCCTTTATTCACTCTCAGCGAAATGCGCTTAATTTATTTAAGCGCATTCACCTCTTTAAGGGCATCAAAATAAAAAATGGCATAATGTTGATGCTCATCCGCTCTATTTTTTCAAAACTTTCTGCGACGTTTAATAAACGACCATACTCTCCATGGCCATTCAATAAGCCTTGCTTAATATCTTCATGAATCGGAACCATCATCAAAGCATCTTCTAAGTGCTGTCCAACAATCACGTCTAACATTGAAAGCAAACCGGCTAAATAGAAGCTATCAATACCCGGCAAATGCTCATTTTGAGCGACATTACGCATAAAAACGGCTCTTAAACGCGCCAAAGTAAATACTTCAGGTATTACATCATCTAATGCCGTCAGGGACATCATGGTTGCCCAAGATTGCACACGCTTTAAACCAAATAAACTCAACACTTCTTTTAAGGTTGTAAACTGAGGCATCCTCGCCGAGCGATATTGATCGGCCATTTTTAAAATCTTAAGACTTAAGCCTACATCTCTTTCGATCACTTTTTCTAAATCACTCAAATGCAATTCTGGATCGACGATTTTTTCTAAAAGTTGCATTAAATTAATCTTACCCACGCCCAACTGTTTACCGGTAACGATTTCAGGTTTCGCAAAGTAATAACCTTGAAAAGAGATCGGCGCCAGCCGCTTTACAGTAGTCAAACATCTCTTTAGTTTCAACGCGTTCAGCTAAAATAATGACATTAGTAATTTTTTTGACTTTATCAAACAAAGGTTTTAATTTTTCTGGACTCACATTTTCAACATCAAATTTAATGATGTCGGCCATCTGAATAAAAGGCACAAACCGTTTATTAAAAATAAAATCATCCAAGGCAATGGTATAACCCAGCTCTTTTAGATATTTAATGCTCGCAACAACTTGTTCTGTGGGAGTAACGTCCTCCAACACTTCTATAACGGTTTGTGCATGATGAAAAAATCGGCTCTTGTGCTTCTAAGAAAAACTCTTCTGGAAAATTAATAAAGGCTTTCGCATCCCCCACTAACGCGGTCAAACCGACATTCATCATCGCATTACGAATAACAGTGGCCGTCGCAGAACATGCAGAATCGAATTCAGCTGTCGTCGGAGTTAAACCGCCACGAAACAATAATTCATAACCATAAATTTTGCTTTGACTATCTAATATAGGCTGTCTACCGACAAAATAGTCATCTTGAGCTACCTTCATACTGCATCACTTTTTAAATTTATTACCTATACTTTAGCGCACATTTGCCATCCAAGATAGGTATTCTTGGGGTTTGAAAAAAAACTTTAATATTTAGCTATATAACGGATTAATTCCTTAATTTTCCATAAAGAGCCTAGCTAAACGAACACAGGCGTTAAAGAAGCTTATTCAGAATGGTGAAGTGGGTAGGAAAGCCCATAAAACCTAAAGTATAACAGTGCAAAACCCTGCCGTCATAGTGACTTTCCATAGCATTTCTACTCAGCCACGTTAATCTCAAATATAATACCCCATTTATCATGATATCAGTCGTTATAAAAAGAAAAAAGTCACTGTTCCCTCCTTTATTTATCTTACAATCTAACCTTCGCATATCAACAAACCATCAGGAACACTATGAGTGATTTACGCCAAGCGGCTTTAAACTACCACGCCCTTCCAAAACCAGGAAAACTAGAAACGGGGCTAATCAAATCCTGTGACACCCAACGGGATTTAAGCTTGGCGTACAGCCCTGGCGTGGCTGAACCCGTGCGGGAAATTGTCAAAGAGCCTACGGATGCTTATAAATACACTGGAAAGGGTAACTTAGTTGGTGTGATTACCAATGGCACAGCGGTCTTAGGCTTAGGTAATACCGGTGCTTTGGCCAGTAAACCGGTCATGGAGGGCAAAGCCATGCTGTTTAAACACTTTGCCAATATTGATGTATTTGATATTGAAATTGATTGTCATGACACCGCTGAGTTGATTCGAACCATTGTTAATATCGCCCCAACGTTTGGGGGGATTAACTTAGAAGACATAGCCGCTCCGCAATGTTTTGAAGTCGAAAAAGCGGTACAAGCACAACTGAATATCCCGGTGTTCCATGATGATCAACATGGCACCGCCATTGTCTCTGCTGCGGGTCTAATGAATGCGCTTGAAATTCAAAACAAAGAGCTCGAACATGCACGTATTGTCTGTGTGGGTGCTGGCGCTGCGGGGATTGCTTGCATGCACTTACTGGTAGAGCTCGGCGCTTTGAAAAAGCATATCACCCTGGTGGATAGCAAAGGCATTGTGTCTAAAAGCCGCAGCGACTTAAATAGTTATAAACAATCATTTGCTTTAGACACCAATAAAACCAGCTTGGCGGACGCAATGGAAAATGCCGATGTATTTTTCGGAGTATCGGGAAAAGACATCCTCACCGAGGAAATGTTATGCACAATGGCTGCCAATCCGATTGTTTTTGCGATGGCCAACCCTGATCCCGAAATAGACCCTAAACTGGCGCATAAAACCCGTAGTGATCTGATTATGGCTACTGGCCGAAGTGATTATCCGAATCAGGTGAATAACCTTTTAGGTTTTCCCTATATCTTCCGCGGTGCTTTAGATGTTCGTGCCACTGAAATTAACCTGCCTATGAAAATCGCGGCGGTTCATGCCTTAATAAAATTAACGCACAGCCATGTGCCAGCAGACGTTATTGCGGCTTATGGCGGTGGTGATTTAGAGTTTGGACGAGAGTATATCCTGCCCAAGCCCAATGATCCTAGATTGATTCATGTCATTCCTAAAGCCGTCAGCCAAGCCGCAATTGCTTCTGGCGTGGCACAATTGGATTGGACTTAAGATGATCCAAGTATTCTCTCTAGTTGGTATTTTATCGGTAGTGGCCACGTCACTACTGACAGGGTGTAGCAACCTTCCAAATAATTTAACCCATAAATCCGTTAGTTCAATAGCCACTCTCTCGTCATCGACGATTGCACCGCTCCAACATGCTTACGACTATCGGTTAATTGACAGTCGCACGCAACAGATCTTAACCGTTAAACAATTAGCAAGACAGTTACAAAAGTACGATGTCGTCTTTATGGGTGAGTTTCATGGCAACCATGCCTCTCATCTTTTAGAAACACAGGTAATGGCTGCGTTACATACATTACGTCCATTACAAATACTCTCAATGGAGATGTTTAATCGCGATCAAAAGCCGATTTTAAACCGCTATTTAGACAGTGAAGTGGGTGAAGCTTTTTTAATCAACAAAACTCCGACTTGGGGAAATTATGCCGCCTCTTATCGACCGTTAATTGAATACGCCAAACAAAACTTTATCCCAGTAGTTGCCGCCAATGCCTCGGCCGACATTGTGCGCTGTATTGGTCGCCAAGGCTCTGCCTACTTAGACAAACTGCCCACCGAAGAACGTTCATTGATTGCCAGCCAACCCTTTACCAATCAGGCTGAATATCGTCAACGTTATATGGGATTTTTAGAAGACGTCAGAACACTTTCGGTAGAACGTAAGGAAAATAGTTATTTAGCCCAATTAACCCGGGATAACACCATGGCAGAATCAATCTACCAGGCCTGGTTACAAAACCCACAAGCTCAAATTTTGCATATCAATGGCAGTTTTCACAGTGAAAATCATTTGGGAACGGTTGGTGCGCTGAAAAACCTAAACCCCGACTTAAAGATTGCCGTGATCAGTCCCGTACGAGTAGAAGACCCTACTCGGCCAAACTATTTGGCAGAAGATTTAACCAAAGGAAATTTTATATATCTACTACAAAGCCAACCTGATAAATATGTAGGTTCTGCTTATAAACGCCAAGCCCGTAAAAACATGTTTGAGACGGCCGAACAAAACACTTGTCGATAAACAAAAAAGCCGAATATCACCAGGCCTGGTGATATTCGGCTTTATGAATCGTTTTAAGTGAAGGTTTTAAAAATCAGTCGATTAAACCCCTCTATTTAAAACTATAAAGCACGCGCCTTTAAATACGCCAGCTCTGACACTTCTGTCCATTGCATAACTTGCTCTTTAAACGCTTTTTGCGATGCCCAAACTTTAGTCGAAAGCGCATCAATCTTGGCCTCCTCTTCCACCACTTGTGCCGAAATGACTTTAAGTTCTTTAAGCACCGAGTCGGGGAAGTGACGTAACAGGACATTATGTTCGGTGATTAAAGTCTGCAATGCTTGCTGATTACGTGCTGTGTATTCCGCTAACATATCGGCATTAGCGACCTTAATGGCATTACGCACAATGCTTTGTAAATCCGCTGGTAACTCGTTAAACGCCGCTTCATTAATCATACATTCCATAGAGGTACCTGGCTCATGCCAACCGGGCGTATAGTAATATTTAGCGGTTTTGTAAAAACCGAACGCTAAATCATTATAAGGTCCAACCCACTCCGTCGCATCTAACGCTCCGGACTGCATCGCTGGAAACAACTCTCCCCCAGGCAAGGTCACAGGAATACCGCCGGCACGCTTCAGCACTTCGCCCCCTAAACCAGGCATACGCATTTTCAAACCTTTTAGGTCCTCTAGGCTGTTAATTTCTTTATTGAACCAACCTCCCATTTGCGTTCCTGTGTTGCCACCTGGATTTGGAATCAATCCAAACGGTTTATAAGCCTCTTCCCATAAGGCCAAACCGCCGCCGTAATACAGCCAAGCATTCATCTCTTGAGCCGTTAAACCAAAAGGTACCGATGAAAAAAAGGCGGCGCTAGGAATCTTACCTTTCCAGTAATAAGCACCGGCATGACCTAATTGAGCGTTACCACTAGAGACGGCATCAAATACTTCAAATGCTCCAACCAATTCACCTGCACCATAAACTTTGACATTGATTCGTCCACCAGACATTTCGGTAATCAGTTTAGCGATATTATTGGCGCCCGTGCCCAGACCTGGAAAGTTCTTTGGCCAAGTAGTGACCATCTTCCAGTCATAGGTTTTTTGCGGTTCATTGCCGGCCGATTGTGTAGGTGCTTCCTCTGTGCCACAAGCGGTTAAGGCAGTGGCCGCCGTTGCACCGGCAATGGCGCCTATAAAATCTCTACGTTTCATCTCGTTGTTATCCTGTTTCTGATTGGTTAGGGACATTCTATGCAAAACATGACTTTAAATCAGATTTTTTAGTTTGCCCAAGCCCTTTACTGTTGGAAAAGTGTTCAAAAAACCGTTTTAGGCATAAAAAAGGGAGCATCAGCTCCCTTTTTTACAAACAGACTATTTTAAGAACGGTGCTTAAAAGTCTTCACGCGGATTGAATGGCATTAATTCTGCCATCTTTTCATACAACGCTTTTTGCTCATCTGTCACAGGTACTGGCGCATGAATTTGAATAATCACATATTGATTACCCGGCTCCTTACCCAAACCTCGACCTTTGATTCTGAGTTTAGCGCCAGACTGAGTGCCTGCCGCAATACCCATTTTAATCTTACCTTTCAGCGTTGGAATTTCGACCTTGGCGCCTAAAGCGGCTTCCCACGGTGTCAACGGTAAATCTAAATAAACGTCTTTACCTTCCACTTCATAATGCGGATGTTTCTGCAGATTAATTTCAATCAGCACATCACCGTCTGGCCCGCCGCTGAGACCGCTAAAGCCTTTCTCTTTGACACGAATCTTTTGGTCTTTAAGAACGCCTGCTGGAATTTTGACCTTAATCGGATGCGTATCATAAGAATAAGATTGGCTACGAGAATCACCCGTTTGTACATTGATAGTACGTTCTGTGCCTTCAATCGCGTCTTCTAACGTCAACATGATCTTAACAGTTTGATCAGCGCCTTTCTGAGGGCGAGCTTGCTGCTGTCCAAAACCACCTTGACCGCCGCCAAACATATCACCGAAGATATCACCGTAATCCTGACCGCCGCCAAAACCACCGCGTCCTCCACCCGCGCCACGTTGCGCATAATCTGCACCATACTGATCATACATATTGCGTTTTTCAGCATCGCTTAGGGTTTCGTACGCTTCGCTCAACTCTTTAAATTTTGCTTCATCGCCCGTTGGTTTGTCTGGGTGAAATTTAGCCGCCATTTTGCGATAGGCTTTTTTAATTTCAGCATCACTCGCACTGCGAGAAACGCCTAAAATCGCATAATAATCTTTACTCATAATGTTTAACGATTCCTTAAATTCTTTAATTGTCTTTAAATAGGGACTAAACCCAGAGCTTTCAAGACCTGCAATCAGATTTTCTTTCTATTCTACCAGGCCTGATTCAATAAAAAATCAGTTCCTAACATTAAAAAAGCCTGCCCATTCCAGAAAGAATAGACAGGCTTCAGTTTTAAATTGCCCTTGATTAAGGCTTATTGAATTAACGCTTAAAGCGCAAATCCATTTTCGTTAGAAATCCAAGCGTGCTTTAAGTTGAACATTTCTACCCGTGTTTAATGTGTAACCTTTGTAAGTATTTAAGAAGTCCACATAACCGGTATCAAATACATTATCGACAGACGCCGCAAGATAGAGGTTCTGTTTATCCAGCTTCACTTGAGTTTGATAACCTAAGTTCCACAAAGCATAAGCATCAGTTGATGCGGTACCAAAGGGTTTATCATCAAACTGTGAGAAAGGTTCATAAAGGCCTGCTGCATTTTTACTGTCAACCAATTTCACACCCACTGTGAACTTTTGCTTATGCAAACCAGCCAAGTCCTGAGGTTGATAATGCATATTGATGCGTAAGTTATTGGCTGGCATTAATGGCAATTCTTGATTATTGCCCGTATCGCGCCCTTCAATCAACTCCAGCGCCAAATCAGATGACCAGGCCTGGGTGAATTGCTGCTTTAAACTGAACTCAAAACCATGAATGACGGCATTGGTTTGTTCTGCTCTCATTTCAGGAATCGTATTCCCAGCTTCTGAAATTTGAGTACCACCAGTATTAGCTAAGTAGATGTAGTTATCCACCCAGTTCTGGTAAACCGTCGCGACCATTTCAGTTTTAGGCGCCTGCCATCTTAATGATAAATCGGTATTCAAAGACGTTTCATCTTTTAAATCTGGGTTACCCATTTGATAGGCCTGCACACCACCGTGTTCGCCGCCAGCATACAATTCAAAAATACTCGGTGCACGGAAACCACTGGCTACGTTGGCGGCCACACTCCAGTTAGAATCTATACGGTAGGTTGAGCCCAAAGAACCACTCAAGACATCAAAACTGCGACTATTGTTTGAATCATCAAAAATATCAGGTACAAATTGTTCATTGTTACCATCTAAAGGTGCTGAAACCTCATGCCAATCATAACGTGCGCCTACTTGAACTAACCACTTGTCGTAATCCGCCTCTTCAAATAGGTAAATCGCACGTTTACTTTCCTTCGCGGAAGGCGTTAATTCACCCGAACGAAGCACTTGCTCTTTTTCAGTTAACTCAAAACCAAGCTCCCCTTCAAAATCACCGATTTTAGGGTGTTCTAACGCCAGCTTCACATCATCAAGTTTGACTAATAAATCTAAATAATGATCCGTACCTTTATCTTCTACCATGGTTTCATAAGGCAGATCATGTGCCGCTTCACGGGCATTACGCGTCTGCGTATAGCTTGGTTTAATCACCCAGTCATTATCCAAATAAAACTCCGCTTTTAACTGAGTTTCATCATTTTGCAACTTTTGACCAGCCGCCAACGCTTCTTGACTGTCATCGATGCCTAAATAGTTTTGTTTAGAGACCCATTGAGTATGACGCAACTCAATCTTCCCCCAATCTTGCTGATAACCAATGCCAATATTCGCCGCTTGGTTTTCAAAGTTGGTAAAAGGCACTTCACCCACAAATAGAGGACTATCATCTCCTGTAGTAGAGGCGTTTGGCACGGTAAAGTTATCTGCAGAACGGGTTGATACACCGGCCTGAATAGCAAACTCTTTAGACCCTGCACCCACTTTGGCCCCAAACATTGTCTCTTGGTTATTGGTGTTATATTCAGAGGCGATTTCCCCATGCGGATCTTGGCCATAAGGCATCTCTGGCTGAATCACATTGACAATTCCGCCCATCGCTTCTGCGCCGTATAAGACACTTTGTGGTCCACGAATGACCTCAACACGTTCGGCAAGGTAAGGGTCAACATTCGGCAAGTGCCTTGTACCATAGGCTTGATAATCAGTAGACTGGCCATTTGATAAAATCTTGACCCTATTGCCTGTCATACCACGCACAACCGGTTTACCCGATTGTGTTCCAGCAGACTGATTATTGACCCCTGGAATGCTTTCCAGCATTTGGCCTAAAGAACCGCTGTCACGGGCCATTTTTTCACGGCCTGTTAAAACATCAACTTGAGAAGGCACTTCAAAAATTTCATGGTCATGAATAGGCGAAGCTGAAATGGTGACGGCTGAAAGAACGGTATTATTGACATTTTGTGTGGCTAGGGTATCGGCGTGCGCAGACACCGACCCACTGGCAATCAAAATTGCCAGCGTTATTTTTTTAACTGCATAGTATTTTCCTAATTGTAATTTTGACAGTTTTGCTTAAACGCGTTTTAAAACGGGCTATTCAAGGCAAAACAAGTGAAATAAGACAATTAGGTAATCGGAGGGGCGCGGCTCTCGAACAGACGAAACGGTTGAATCGTTTCCGCCGACGTTATCCAATCTGTGTGCTGGGTAAAAGCCGGGGCTTTAGCAACAACAGGCATTTTGGCGACAGAAGAGTCGACCGGATGTGCCATTTTGTCAAAGAGATCACAACTGGCAGTATGCTCATGGAACGGGTGAATTTCAGAATGCAACAAACCTGCCGTTTGTGTTAACACAAACAGCATAATTAAAGGCGCTATCCACTTAATGTTTAAGTGGGACAACCCTAGTCTAAAGAGGGGCATTGAACGATTATTCATTAAAATAAATCATACATCATCACAGGCGTTAAAATAATGCTTTCTGATGGCCGCCTAAGCTAAAGCTGGCCTTTATTTAACTCGGCCTGCTAACTTTACACACACTACGGTAATTTTCTTAAGCATTAAGCCTACTCCTGTATATAATAATTCAAACCAACTTACATTGAGCAACACAATAACCCTTCATTAAATTCTTAAAGAGCGAGTGATCTGATTCATGGCAAATTCTCCATTGGCGGGCAAGAAAGCCCCATATTCCCTTTTAGAAAACATCCCTTTACTGATGGCGGACTATTACACCCACAAGCCAGATGTCAGTAATCCCGAACAAGCGGTCAGCTTTGGTACCTCTGGGCATCGAGGCTGTTCGAGCAAAACTACCTTTAATGAAGTCCATATTGCAGCGATTTGTCAGGCGATTGTCGAGTACCGCCACTTACAGAACACCAAGGGTCCGCTGTATATCGGAATGGATACCCATGCTTTGTCTGAGGCCGCGCATGCCACGGCGATTGAAGTGTTTGCCGCCAATAAAATTCATCTCGTTATTCAATCGAATGGCCGTTATACGCCAACACCAGTAATTTCCCATGCCATCCTCACTTACAACGAAGGCCGCCAAGCCGATTTTGCGGATGGCGTGATTATTACCCCTTCGCACAACCCGCCACAGGATGGTGGTTTTAAATACAATTTACCAACGGGTGGTCCGGCTGATAGCGATGCGACTACTTGGATTCAAGACCGAGCCAATGAGATGATTTTGGAAGGCTCGACTAACGTAAAACGCATGCTGTTAGCCGAAGCGATGGCTTCTGAATACGTCACGCCAACCGATTTAATCATGCCTTATGTTGAGAGCCTGGATAAGATCGTCAATATGCAAGCCATTAAAGATGCGGGCTTAAAACTGGCGATTGATCCAATGGGTGGCGCGGCGGTCGATTACTGGCAACCCATTGCAGATTTTTACGGTTTAGATTTAACCATTATTAATCCGCAAGTCGACCCTACTTTCTCGTTTATGCATGTCGATAAAGATGGCAAAATTCGCATGGATTGTTCGTCACCTTACGCGATGGCAGGTCTGATTAAATTGAAAGACAAATATGATTTAGCCTTTGGTAATGATCCGGATGTGGATCGGCACGGCATTGTCACCAAGTCGGTCGGTTTAATGAATCCTAACCACTATTTAGCCGTTGTGATTCAATACCTCTTTACGCACCGTCCTAACTGGCCAAAAAATGCCGCGGTCGGTAAAACGTTAGTCTCTAGTTCGATGATCGACCGTGTCGCCATTGCCAATAATCTGAACTTATCAGAAGTCCCGGTTGGTTTTAAATGGTTTGTAGACGGCTTGCAAACGGGAACCTTTGGTTTTGGTGGCGAAGAGTCGGCAGGTGCTTCTTTCTTGCGTTTTGATGGCGGTCCTTGGAGCACCGATAAAGACGGTATTATCCTTAACTTATTGGCCGCAGAAATTACTGCCGTGACCGATAAAGATCCTGGTGTGTTGTATCAAGAGTTGACCGAGCAATTTGGTGATCCTATTTACAGCCGAATTGATGCCCCTGCAAATCGTGAACAAAAGACTATATTAAGCAACCTCTCCCCCGATATGGTTAAAGCCGACACCTTAGCGGGCGAAACCATTACCTCTAAATTAACGCATGCCCCAGGCAATGGCGCGGCCATTGGCGGCCTTAAAATCACCACCGAAAATGGTTGGTTTGCAGCCAGGCCATCCGGCACGGAAGAAATCTATAAAATCTATGCCGAAAGCTTTAAAGGCCAGGCACATTTGAATCAAATCCTTGAAGAAGCCAAAGCCATTGTCGCGGATGCTCTTAAGTAAATAGGCCAGGTAGGAACAGACCCATGACGTTAACAAAACAGCCATCTCAAACCAATCAAACCGTTTCCCTGGTTCTAGGCAGTGGTGGGGCTCGTGGCATGGCGCATATTGGCATTATTCGTTGGCTAGAAGCACACAACTATCAGATTAAGTCTATCTCTGGCAGTTCCATCGGCGCTTTGATTGGTGGGATTTATGCCGCTGGTAAACTCGATGAGTGTGAAGCCTGGTTTAAACAGTTAAGTAATACCGACATTATTGGCCTCACTGACATTGCATGGAATCGTAGTGGCTTTATTAAAGGCGATAAACTCGTCGATGCCTTTAAAGCGATTTTGGGCAATCCTAATATTGAAGACCTGGCCATTCCTTTTACCGCCGTCGCGACCGATATTGAACATGAAAAAGAGGTCTGGCTACAAAAAGGTTCTCTGCTAGATGCCATGCGCGCCTCTACCGCCCTACCGATGATTTTCACCCCTTTCCATAAACACGGCATAACACTAGTGGATGGTGGTGTACTTAATCCGGTGCCCATTGCACCCACCTTCGGGCAAACCCACGATTTAATTATTGCGGTCAATCTCGGCGGCAAACCCAAAGCGGTTGAACTGCCAGCCATCCCAGAAGAAGCAGACCTCAATGAGGATTCTTGGTTAAATGATGCTTCTGCTTTATTCGATTCGCTCGTGAGCCGCGTTTTTCCAGAAGGACCCGAGCTTGAAACCCCTTTAAGCTGGGATATGGTCGACATCAGTAACAAAGCTTTTGATAGCATGCAAAGCAGTATTGCTCGCCAACAACTCGCCGCCTATCCGCCCGATATTATTATTGAAATTCCACGCGATGTTTGCGGCATGCTGGAATTCAATAAAATCAATGAGATGATTGAGTTTGGCTATAATACGGCCGAAAAAACCCTCGGCAAATAACACCTGTAACGCCTAGATGGCGTCACAAAACCTATCACGCTGACAGAGGTGTCCTGTAAAAGACTGCTTGCATTCCTGACACAAACTCTCGAAAATAGTCCACAAAATTGGCCGAACATACTATCGCATGTTATGTCGCTATTAATCATAAAAGGAATCTACCATGCCTAAAGTCAGTGAACTCAAAAAGGCGACGTTGTTGAAATCAATGATGTTCCCCACATACTGAAAACCTACGATGTTCGCAATCCCTCTTCACGTGGCGCATCGACCCTTTATAAAATGCGTTTCAACAACCTGAAAACCGGGCAAAAAGTTAATGAAACTTTTAAAAGTGACGACATGTTAAAAGAGATCGATTGCCCGAAAGTACCGGTCATGTTCTCGTATATCGATGGTGATAACTACGTTTTCATGAACAATGAGGACTACAGTCAATACTTGTTAAATGCGGATGACCTGGAAGATGAAAAAAAATACATTAGCGAAGGGCTCGGCGGAATTACCGCGTTGTTATGGGACGACCAAATTCTGGCCATTGAACTGCCAACCAATGTTGAACTAGAAGTGGTCGAAACCAATCCTGGTAGCAAATCCAGTGGTGCAGGCCGTACCAAACCAGCAAAACTGTCAACGGGGTATGAAATTCAGGTACCTGAATTTATTGAACCGCATGAGATTGTGAAGGTCAGCACTTTGACCGGTAAGTTTATATCTAGAGCTTAATGCTTAAAATCACCAGGGCTGGCATTTCCTGCGGCTTTACAAAATCATGTGAGCGCAGGGTCACTTTCAAAAAATGTGGATTAATCCGCGATTTTTGCGTTTAATAACACCTCTATCTTCTGGTAATGCCATTCGGTTGCGCCAAATAATGCAAGGCATACATCCTTATTTGCCGATGAGATTTACCAATAAAGGGTTGGAATTCAAATCAAAATGAAAATTAAAATATCCACACCCCATTAAATTTCTTTATGAAACAACATCATTATTAACATAATGGCTTTAATATATTTTGGATGATACATTCAAGTCGTAAGTGCAACAGTTTTAATTTCCCAGAACACCTCATTAGGTGTTCTGAATCCTAAACACTTTCTTGGGCGATTGTTGAGCTTATCAACAACCCAATCAATTTCTTCCTGAGTTACTTTATCGAAGTCTGTTCCTTTTGGAAAGAATCGTCTTAACAATCCATTGGTATTTTCATTGGTTCCACGCTCCCAAGAAGAGTAAGGGTGGGCAAAATAAAAATCTGTCCCAAGCTCTTTTGCCATCGTTTGGTATTGTGAAAACTCTTTGCCATTATCTGAAGTTAATGAATGAACAGGCCTRKTTAAAGCTCGTAATTGCTCAATGATGACAGCGCTAACGATGTCTGACTTTCTCGTGTTAACTTTAATGAAGCGAGCGATTCTAGATGTTCGATCAACCATTGATACTAAGCTAGCGCTTGATGGAACTCCAAAAACAGTAAGTCGTCGTGT
>VCMI01000129.1 GCA_006222135.1 Thiomicrorhabdus sp.
ACACGACGACTCTTGTGGAAGTTGACCTACCACGTAGGTGGTTTGGCCATATTCGTTGACCACCCAAAGTACAGAGTTAGCTAAATTTAAGTGAGAAAGTCGAGTAGGCGTCCCGGATTGAATTTGCAACGCCCATAAATCTGTACGATTCTCTAAAATGAGTGCTAGATTTTCAACGGTTTGCTGCTGAACGATCGCTTGATTATTAAGCAGGATTCGATGTAAATCAATCGCAAATCGATAGGCTAAAAAGGGAAGAATCGTTAGCAGTAGCAACAAGACAAAAAAATCTTGTTCGAATGGAAAGCCTTAGGCTGATGAGCTTAATGTTGAATGACAAAAGTTAACATCTCCCGAGGTAACTGATCTAACGAATTTTAGAGTCTCGTGGTGTGACTAAAACATTTTTAATAAAACGATTTTAAAACGCTAAACATCTTTCTGCCAGCTATAACCACGACCATATTCATTATGGATGGCATTGAAATCAGGCGTGATCTTTTTGAATGCATTTCGAATACGACAAATGTGTGTGTTAATGGTATTTCGCTCAACCACGCCCTGTGTCGAAGCTTGCAAAGCATCATAGGAGACAACACTAGATTCGCCAGCAACGGCAAATTGCTTGAGCATTTCAAACTCAGTCGCCGTCAAATCCAATGGTTTTTCAAACCAATAAGCCTTGAATTGATCCTGAACCAATACCAAATTCGGGATTTTTGAAGCTTCCTCATCTGCATAGTTTGTGCTGGCATTGCCGGTAATTCTTAATAAATTTTTAACCTTAACAATCAGCATATTTAAACTAATCGGTTTTGGTAGGTAATCAATCGCACCGAGAGCATGGCCAGTATATATGTCGAATTCAGACTGTCTTTCAGAGAGAAAAATGATCGGAATGGGTTGATTGTAGCCGAGTAGGTGTTTGGCTAAATCAAATCCACCATCGACCTCAGATCCAAGAATGATATCTGAAATCACTAAATTAGGCAGGCCTGCAGCAAAGCTCTCTTCTGCGCTTTGGCGATTATCAAAAGAATCGACCATAAATCCCTGTTGTTCTAGTGCTGTGACTAGATTTTCTAATTGTATTGGATCGTCTTCAATAACCGCGATTCGATAATCTGTATTTTGCATAAAACTCCGCTTTCAGTAACGAGATGAGGTTCATCAGTTATTAACTAATGAGCTGAAAATCTAATACTTGCATATTCATAATAAGACCTGCGTCCTGGATAGGTAATACAATAGCATCTTCACCTGAATCATTATGGTGAGAATGCCACCAGCCAGGTGGCGTTATGAACGTTGAACCCGGTGTCCACATTGCTTTAATGGGATTGATAATATCACCGTTTTCATCTACCTCTTTACCAATCATGGTATATGTGTCTGGGCCTGATGAGACGCAGAAATCCAATGCAATTGAATTATGGCGATGGGCTTTTTGGACAACGCCCGCTGGCAATACATTATAAAGCGCCCATAAAGTATGGGTTAATGTCAGAGTCTGAGGGAAGTTTGGATGTGCCAACAAGAAACCAGTACGATTTTTGCCAGCGGCCGCTTCACGGATAGAGTTCAATTCTTGCGTTAAACGTTCATGCGTATATAAAACCGGCTCAAACCGCTGAACGGCTGGCTCAACTCCTAAATATTTTAAAAGAGGTGCATCATGAACCCAGTAGATAGCCACATCTGAGCTAGCTGAATGTAATGCATCTGGAACGGCAGGCAAGGTGAATAAATCTCCTTGTTTCCACTCAATGGTACCATTTTCCATCTGCGTACGACCATGGCCACGAATGATGTAAAACATTTGTGAAGTCGCGGAAACATCGGTTTTTAGGGTATCACCTTCACAGATGTGCAGGTAGTTAGCCATTAAATTAGGCGAGGTTGCAGGATAAGTTGTTTCTAAGGTTGTCGACAGATCAAAAGGGATAATACGAGTATCACCACCTTCGTGCAAGCTGCTAGGATAGCCAACGACATCAATTTTGGGCATGGATGGGTTAACAGCCGACATGTATTCTTTTACTTGTGCCTGATGTTCCCATTGCTGTTGAGCAGCAACTTGTATTTGTTCAAAACTTGTTCGATTCATATCCACTAACCTTAACTAAAATTTTTATTAAGTAATCTGCGTATTATAAGAGTAATGTTCAAGGCAAGCAACTCTACATCTTGAATTGGTTACGTTTCTTACGCTCGCTGGAAGAGGGAATGCTTAGTGCCTCACGGTACTTAGCAATGGTTCTACGAGCCACAGAAATCTCTTTTCTTCTAAAAGTGCCATCAATTTATTATCACTTAAAGGTTTTTGGCATCTTCTTGATCTATCAGGCCTTTAATATGTGCTTTGATAGCCGTTGCTGATTGATCTGCACTGCCATATTGGCTGACTCCCGTCGAAAAAAAGTACTTTAGTTCATAAGTACCACGTGGCGTTTGCATGTATTTTTGACTGGTTGCTCTAGAAATTGTGGATTCATGTAGCTCTAAGTTTTCAGCCACTTCACGTAAGACAAGAGGTTGCATGGCTTGTTCACCTTCTTCAAAGAAAAGATGCTGCTTTTCAACGATGAATCTACCGACACGAAGAAGGGTTTCACCTCGACTATGAATACTTTTAATTAAGCCTTTAGCCTCAATCAACTGTTCTTTAATTTTCTTAGATTGCTCGCTGTTGTCTAACGTACTGGCCAAATCAATATAAGTAGAATTTACGGCAAGGCGAGGAAAAGCATTCGCATTCAACTCAACCAACCAGCCTTGTTTAGAGCGCCTAATGCGTAAGTCAGGAACGATAATTTCAGATTGTATTGACGAAAAGTCGCGACCAGGGCGTGGATTTAGAGATTGGATTAATCTAAACAGTTGGCTAAGTTGTTCATCGTCTAGCCCGTAAAGTTTTTTAATGCGTTTGTTATCATGAAAAGAGAGCCAGTCAAAATTATCTGTAATCAACTGAGCGGCCGTCACCACAAAAGGATTGTTTGGCATAGCGGCCAATTGTAATAAAAGGGACTCTTGAACGCTTCTAGCGCCAACTCCGGTCGGCTCAAATTGCTGAATAATCGTGAGTACAGACTTCAACTCTTCCAGATTATGGCTAGACCCTTCATTAAGGTTAATTTCCTCTAACAGCTGATCTAGGTCTGTTGATAAATAGCCTTCATCACTGATGTCATCAATTAAATAGGAAGCTAAGACCTCTTGAACTTCATCCCAAGGGTAGATGTCTGACTGCCAATGTAGATGGTCATGCAATGTTTTTTCCGAAGCGGTATAGGTTTCAGCGCCAATATAGTCTTCTGCAGATTTTGAGCTAGAACTCACGGTGTGGTCAGAATAAACTTCATCCCAGTTACAATCGATATCAAGCTCACTAGAGATGGTGTCAGCTTCATTTATATCAAGGGGTTTTTCTTCCTTAGAACTGGGATCTTTCTCCTTAGTATTCTCATGCGTGTCGGAGGTTTGCTCATCATCTTGAGAGAGCTCTTCATCCACTTCAAGCATAAAGTTTATTTCAAGAGTCGCTTCAATGGTTTGTTGAACCTCTAAAGCGGAATATTGCAAAATTTTAATCGACTGCTGTAGTTGCGGTGTCAATTTAAGTTGCTGACCAATATTTAACTGTAGACCGGGCATTAGTGCCATACTAAAAACGACTCCTGATAAGGGTAATTTTGTTGAAACGGAAATTTGGATTCGTAAAACAAATTATTATAGATATAATAATCTAAAAAGATAAGAAAGATACTCTAAATGCACTTGAAAAGACGTATTTATTACTCTAAGAGCCTTTATATTAAAGGCTTTTAAGTAAAGCCACCTAATTAAGTCCATTTAAGAAAATAATATTCAAAATTTAATAAAAGAGAGGGCTTTATGTCGATTAAAGAAGATGCACATGCAATGGTTGATCAATTACCTAACGATGCTCATTGGGAGGATTTAGTTAAGTCGCTTTATAAAAACAAGAAAATTACGCTTGGAATGACGGATATTGAAGTGGCGCAACCCGAATTAACAGAGTCGGATATCAACTCTATTTTAGGGCGCATGGAATCATCCAGCTCTGAGCCAACAGACATGCGAAATACACGAAATTATCAACCAGGTAATGCAACGACATTAGGCATGGCTTCTGGTGTGGTTGCCATTTTATTCAGCTTTGTATTTCCCCCAATCGCTTGGATAGCCGCTCCAGTGGCGTTAATTTCGGGTATTATTGGCTTAAAAAACAAAGAGGAAAAGGCATGGGTTCCGATTCTGTTGTCGTTGGTGTCAGCCATTCCAATGATGATATTGTTCATAGGTGATTCAGGCCTGTAAGTTAATAAACTATGAATGGCTCTTGATCCTATTTTAAGATTAAAACAGTTTTAACTGCTTTGTAAGCTTAAAGGCCGAATCCACTGATTCGGCCTTTTTTGTATTCGATTTTCATTCTGATGAAGTCGAGCGAGGAAAGTCGTTTAATTCGACAGGTTTGACGATCTTTTATATTCCTTGGCTAAGCCTGCAGTAAAAGTAGTTTAAGTACCTCCAAAGAGAATAGCTAAGAGTAGAATCAAGACATTGATTCTTAAAGAGACTTTAGGTAGTTATGTGCTATACCAGTCAGATCCCCCGTAAAACAACCTTTGCTGTAAGTTCGCATAATATATATTATGTTAAATTGGTGTTTGTGTAGAATAACATTCGTGTGGAACTATTGCCCCACTTTTTAAATATGAGAGATTATGAAGTCGATTTGAATCCTACTGAACTATGCAGTGATTTTTTGTATAGTGAAATGAATGTTGATGAGTGTTTTATCAGTTTGTAAAACAGAGAATATATTTGACCAGGCCTGGTCAAATATCAAATAACAGTCTTTGTCGCTTGATCAAAAAAGAACAATGTAAGTTATGGGTCGTTATTCTAAAGCTCTCAACTGAACTGATGTGACACATTAATGGGTCAGAATGGTCATCAGAGTTATGTTTTTCTGCCTCTAGCAGATTTTCAAAATATTTTCCGGAGGTCGTCCCATAGTGGCTTTATCACCCACTCTAACGATCGGACGCTCAATTAACTGCGGATTGCTGACTAATAGATCAAGCCACTCACTATCTGTCTTGTCATCGCTTGCAGTTAACCCAAGTTCTTTAAATAAGGCTTCACCACTACGAATAATATCACGAGGCTTCAAGTTCATCATTTGACACAATTCAGCCAGCGTTTCTCTAGAGGGTGGCGTGTCTAAATAACGAACTTCTTCAATGTCTAAGCCCTTTTCTTTGAGTATTGCCAAGCTCTCTCTGCTTTTAGAGCAGCTAGGATTATAATAAATAACCGCTTTAGGCATCTACTTGCTCCTCTGGATTTGGTTTTTCAGCCTCTAGACGATTATTCAGCGCCGTCTCAACCGCTTCAATTCTCGACTTACAAAGCTGATAAGCTCTGGTGGCTTCATCAACCATTGGCACAAGTTCATCAATATCTACTTCTGAAGTATCAGATAATTTTTGTGCAATTTTCTGCAACTTTTGATAATTTTCTTTAAAGCTTTCGGATTTCTGGCTCATTACGGCGCCCTTTTTATACAATTTATATTAATTTTATACTGTTTTTTGTCTCATCCAGACCGCTAATAATGATCTGAATGAACGCCTAGCTATTCTTTTAGAATACCTGTCGTCTGATCAATTTCTGCCAACACCTTACCATCGGCGAATTCCATTTGAATGGATTTGACTTTCAATGCCTGATTCGCTGTTATAACGGGTTTCCCTGTAACGGCATCCTTGGCAATGTTAAACCCTCGATTCAACTGTGTTTTAGGCCCTGAGCTCAACACCAATGCAATCCACTGAATAATCTGCTGCTGGTTAGTTTCGAGCACCCTTTGAGACTCTTTTTCAGTCGTTTGTTGGTATAAATCAAGATTAGTCTTAACCAGTTTTAGGCTGTTTTTAAGTTGAAAATCAATGGTTTGTCTTAGTTCATTAATGCTGACCAATGCCGACTGAATACGATTTTCACTCAAACGTTGAATCTGAAACTGGAGCGGCTCCATCGCTTGCTTCCAGCGATAGATTGTCCCTTGACTGTTATGGGTAATCTCTTGATTTAACTGAGATAAATCTTGTTCTAAGTATTGAACCATTAAGCGGCTAGAGTGCTCGATTCTTTGCCAATCTGATTTAGCTTGCTGTGCTTTTTGGAATATTTCATGACGGATAAATGCGATGACTTTACTAGGCGTATCAAAACGATGGTTAGATATTTCATCCAATATCGTTGAGTCACGCTCATGCCCTATTCCCGTTAATACGGGAAGTTGAGCCATGCATAACTGCTTGGCTATAGAGTATACATTGAGCATATTTAGATCAAGTTTTGCTCCGCCTCCGCGAATAATAACCAGAGCATCAAACGGCTGGCTATGATGCAATGCATGAATCGCTTCAATTGCTGCGAGCATCTCATTTTCAACCGAATCTCCCTGAAAAGCACTGTAGAAATATTTAAAATCACAAATTCCTGCGGCTTGAAGGTTATCAGCATCTGCCCGAAAATCGCCCAGTCCTGCAGCCTTGGGCGGCCCTATGACCGCTACTCTAAAGAAATCGCTTGGAAGCGTAAACTGTTTATTCTGTTGATAGATTCCATCGGTAATCAGCTGTTTTCGGATATTACTTAGGTTTAGTTCAAGCTCTCCAAGGGTATAGCTTGGATCAATATCCTGCACCACCATCGAAAAACCGTACTTTTCGTGAAAACTGATCTCCGTTAAGAGTAATACTTTTTGGCCGATGGTAAATGGACTGCCTGTTTCAGTTTCAAAACGCTGTAATAATCTTGGCGCCTGGCTTTTCCAAATCATTGCACGGCAACTGGCAATGGATTGTCCTTGGGCGTTATTTTCAGTCAATTCAAGATAGAGATGTCCACGACTATTATTCAGATTGGCAATTTCAGCCACCACCCAAGTCGCACCGGGAAAGCTTTGACGCAGGGCTTGTTGAACTTTGCGTAACACAATAGAAAGTAGAGCACCCTTTTCACTCTTTTTGGGATTCACATTATCTTGTGTATCTGTCGGCAGAGGTCTATTTTCACTATAAATATGGTGCTGTGTTTGTGTCAAGGTCTGCTGAAGATAGTGATTTAAAATCTGATTTGAATTGGGTGTACTTACGTTTGAGAGCCATTTTTGAAAAGGTTCTGGTTGTTCAGAGAGCTCTGGAGGGATATACCATTTTTTACTCACACCATCCCAACGCGCTCCTAGCGCTTTAGCTTGGTCTTTTTCTCGAAATGGTACGTCTAAAAAAATCACTTTTGATCCTCCATCCTTTGGATTTCATTTGCGACTAAGCGATAAGCTTGTTCCACGACCTCGATACCTGCTTCCGCTTTAAAAGCATGCTCAGAAAGGTGGCGTCGCCAAATTCGGCCGCCTGGTAGTCCGTGAAACAGGCCTAGCATATGGCGAGTGACATGGTTTAACTTACCATCATTAGAAAGATGGTCTTCTATATAAGGTTTCATGTTCTCTAAAACTTGCTCACGCGAAATAATAGCATGCTTACTGCCATAGAACTGCTGATCAACTTCCGCTAACAGATAAGGTTGTTCATAAGCTGAACGGCCCAACATTAGGCCATCAACGGCGGGTAAATCATTATAACCCTGTAGGTGCGTCTGCCCTTGCTCAAGGGTTTTAATACCGCCGTTAATAGCAATTGAAAGCTGAGGGAATTCGGCTTTAATTTGATGAACCCATGCATAGTTCAAAGGAGGTACATCACGATTCTGTTTAGGAGAAAGTCCTTCTAGCCAAGCTTTACGAGCATGGATTATGACACCATCCACCCCTGCTTCCGCTAAGCCGTCAATAAACTGATGAAGGATGTCGAACTCTTCCTGATCATCAATACCAATACGAGTCTTTACCGTGACAGGAATGTCTACGACCGCTTTCATCGCCGCCACATTTTCAGCAACCAGTTCTGGGTGCGCCATTAAACAGGCACCAATCATATTGTTTTGCACGCGATCACTTGGACAGCCAATATTCAAATTGATTTCAGAATAGCCCCACTCTTCGCCAAGCTTGGCGCAGGTGGCCATATCCTTAGCCCCACTACCGCCTAACTGTAATGCAACAGGGATATCAGATTCATCATGCCCTAAAAAGCGTTCTAAATTATTACCATAAATAATGGCACCGGTCGTCACCATTTCAGTGTAGAGCCAAGCATTCTGGCTGAGCTGGCGGTGAAAGTAGCGGCAATGGCGATTAGTCCAATCCATCATCGGCGCGACGCTAAACTGGTTGGCGCTGTTTAAGTGGTTGTCATCACTGGCTTTACTATAAGGCTCAAGAGTTTTTGGTGGTTTTATCATTCGGTTAGTTTTTTCTTTTTTAGTTATTTTCGGCTATTTTAAGCCATTTACGTCTTTTTTGTCACTTGGTTCTAATATAGAGAACTCTTAATAAATCAGGCGTGGTTTTTATGGGTTTATAACTTGATGCTTTGAGGTGACCTCAGTAATGTATTGCCCTTTACTATATTGTCACAATGCACTACCATTCTGTAACATTAAGTTGTCACTTGTATGTCACGCTGTTATTCGCCACTTGTCACATAGGGTGACTCATTATTGTCACATTGGTTGTCACTATATGTGTCACATTAAAGATCGCACGAAGTGTCACTTAGAGTGGTTGTGACAAAATAAAAGGAAGTGTTATGGCTACAATAGTCGAAAGAAAAAATCTAGATGGCTCGCCCTCATTTATGGCCAAGATAAGAATAAGTAAGAAAGGCGTATTAACCCATTCCGAAAGTAAAACCTTTTCTAAAGAGGCCGAAGCCAAACTGTGGGCCATTGAGCGAGAAAGAGAATTCAAAGAAGTGCAAGTGTCCACCACTACAGATGTTGGCGTTAATAGAAGCGAAGTTAGCTCAGCTGGTAGAATAGTTAGCCACTACAAGCTTCCTAGCGGATCAACTGAGCTACAGCACCTTATTAGCGACCGTAATATGAATAGCCAGATTGGGGAGGTGTTTCGTTCTTGCTATCGTTACAGTCTGTTATCACAGAGTGATATGTTGAAAGAGGCGAAGAAGATCAAATTCTACGCACAAGCTGAGATAGAGCGCCTGGAGAAGTTGGTATAATATAGCTTAAAGGTTAAATTAATCATTTTTGCCCCTTTCAAGCCGCATAATGATGCGATGATAGTCATTAACCTGTAGGCTACTAGCGGGCAAATAGATGAATGACTATATTAAAATAGCCCATCAAAAAAAAATAAACCATAAATAACATTGTCACTCTAAATATGAACTCTAAAGCACTATGAATCTAGCACGGGAACTGTTTTTACGCATCTTTAAAGCCGAGCGCTTAACATCGGAGCAACTGCCCCGGTGCGAACTTGCCTGCGCGATTGCTATCGAAGCACAAAGCTTACCTGAGGTTACTGTGGTTCGCAGTGCTGATGTGGCAGAAATTCTGGCAAAGATAAATATGGATGTAGAAACCTTAATAGCCACCTTGGTGAGTGATGGGAATCTGCAAAGCATTTATACCGATGACATGGTTGAAGAGCGTTTTGGTAAAGCTACTGCAGACTTGGTTTCTGGTATCCGTAAGCTTAACCAGTTTAAAGAATTTGATATTGTAAGACAATCAGACGACGTTCAAAATGAACGACTACGTCAAATGTTACTCGCGATGACTTCTGATGTTCGTATTATGATTGTCAAGCTTGCTTATCGCGTTGCACGTTTACGCCATTTGAAATTTGAAGATGAGCAAGTACGCCATCAAATTGCCGCTGAAACACAGCTGATCTTTTCTCCGCTTGCTAATCGTTTAGGTATAGCCCAATTAAAGTGGGAGCTAGAAGACCTCTCCTTTCGATTTATGCATCCGAGAGCCTATAAAGAGATTGCCTCTCAACTGCAAATGAAGCGCAATGAACGCGAAATTTATATTGAAAAGGTGATGGATACTTTGAGTAATTTACTCAAAGAGCATGGCATTAAGGCCGAAATTTCAGGAAGACCCAAGCATATCTATAGCATTTGGAAGAAAATGCAGCGTAAAGACCTTCCTATTGAAGCAGTTTATGACTTAAGAGCCGTACGGATTTACGTTGATTCAATTAAGGATTGTTATGAGGTGCTCGGTGCCGTCCATAGCCAGTGGAGTTACGTCAAAAAAGAGTTTGATGACTATATAGCCTCCCCAAAAGATAATGGTTACCAATCAATTCATACCGTTATCATTGGTCCTGAAGGCAATACGATTGAGATTCAAATTAGAACGCCAGACATGCACTATAATTCTGAGTATGGCGTCGCTGCACATTGGCGATATAAAGAAGGTGGTAAAGGTTTTGATGAAAAATTAGAACGCAGTATTTCAAGTATACGCCAAATGCTTGGAAATACAGATGATCCTGAAATATTCAAAGAGATTAGTACTGAACTTCAAAGTCAGCATGTTTTTGTGATGACCCCTACCAATGACATTATTACCTTAAACCAAGGGGCAACGCCACTTGATTTTGCCTATAATATTCACACTGAATTAGGGCATCGTTGCCGTGGTGCAAAAATAAACGGGCGTATCAAAACCCTAAGTACCGTTTTAAAGACCGGTGACAATGTTGAAGTGTTAACTATTAAAAATGGCCACCCTAGCCGTAATTGGTTGAATCCAAACTTAGGTTACTTGATCAGTAGTAGTGCGCGCACTAAAGTGAGAAGTTGGTTTAATAAACAAAATCGTTCTGAAAACATTATTGCGGGAGAGTTGGTGTTTAATCGAGAAATTAAGCGCCTACACGCCCACTCTATTAAAGTATCTGACGTTATTAAGCGTTTTAAATATGAAGACAGTGAACAGTTCTATGAGGATATTGGTAAGGGTCGGTTAAATGAGCGCCAAATTTCCAATGCGTTACAGCGCTTTCTCAAGCCTAAGCAGCAATCGCATGGTGGTCAGAAGTCCTTTGGATTTAATGCTGGTGATGAGATTAGTGCCGCCAATGAGAATGTCGCATATGTTGTCGGTGCAGTACACCTTAAAACAAATTTAGCGCCATGTTGTGAACCGCAGTATGGAAATGATATTGTCGGTTATGTCACGAGGGGCCGAGGGATCACTATCCATAAAAGTGATTGTGCAAATATTCTCAATATGTCTCACGACGAGTTACAACGCCTGATTGAGGTTTCGTGGAGCAAGGAAACTGCCGAATCCCCTACTTATCAAGCTGATTTACATATTGTTGCTTTTGACAGAAAAGGATTGTTACGTGATGTTATGGCGACCTTAACTGAATTAGATATTAATCTGATCTCTTCGCAAACTAAGACTGACAGTGAGGCGCGCTCAGTTGAAATGGACTTAACATTAGAGCTCGACTTAAAGATAAAGTTAGGCGACTTGCTTGATCAGTTAGAAATGATTCAAAACATTGAGTCGGTTTCTCTCCAAACAAAATAGACTGACGTCTCACCCCATCTTTAAGCTCCCTATATGGTCTAGTTCCCCTTAACCTTAATTCTGTAAGTCATTCGACCAGGCCTGGTTAAATGGCGTTTTCATTTGTTGAAGGCATAAAAAAACCCGCAACAAGAGATCTTATTGCGGGTTTCAGAATGTGGCGTCCCGTAGGGGAGTCGAACCCCTGTTACCGCCGTGAAAGGGCGGTGTCCTAGGCCTCTAGACGAACGGGACATTTTGGTAGCACTTTCTTAGTCTGTGTTATTTCTATTTCTGCATTGGTTGTCGGTCACATACTTGTGTATGCGCCCTACTACTGCCTTGAACTAGATATAAATCAGACTAAGCTAGTTGCTAAATCCAGCTTATCTCTAAGCTTTTTTTAGCTTGCTGATTTATAAAACTAGTTGAACAAACAACTAGTTTTACGATGTTTGTATCTCAACAAACAGTCGGTTGAAAGTCAACGTACGGCCTAGTGTACTCTTTTCAACCCACTTAAATATGGAGCGGGAAACGAGGATCGAACTCGCGACCCCAACCTTGGCAAGGTTGTGCTCTACCGCTGAGCTATTCCCGCAAATTGTGGCGTCCCGTAGGGGAGTCGAACCCCTGTTACCGCCGTGAAAGGGCGGTGTCCTAGGCCACTAGACGAACAGGACACACATAATGTGATTTTAAATTTCTATAAATAGATCATTAAAAATCAATAGTTGTATCAGCTACTTAGCAACCCGGCCTAGAGGGTCTTCGCTGAGACTACAGTTATCAAACTTGGTGGAGCTAAGCGGGATCGAACCGCTGACCTCAACACTGCCAGTGTTGCGCTCTCCCAGCTGAGCTATAGCCCCTCGAGCTGATGTGGCGTATTATATACAGTTGACTCTTATCGTCAAGACTTAATTGACAAAAAGCAGGGTCTTTTTTGTAATATTTCTTTAAACAACGCTAAGCGATTGATTTTTGGTTTAAGGTGCTCATCGGTAATTGTCAAGATAGTTGTCGCCTAAAAGTGATTTATGCCGCCTCACATTTATTCGATTCAGTGGTCGCATTTCCAGGATTCAGTTTAACCTCCTTTTCATGCTCCCAATTCTTAATCTTACCCGTCCAGCGACATGGGTTTTGTTCTTTAGCTTTAGTATAAACCTCTGTTCGTTTTAACAATATTTCAATATCTAACCCCTGGTGTCGTTGTGCAGGGGTCACGAACTTAATACTGCTGTGGCGGTGCTCTTCGTTATACCACTTCGTAAAGCCTGCGACCCATTCTCGAGCACTGACAATGCCCTGAAAAGCCTTTTCGGGATACTCTGAACGATACTTTAGGGTTCTAAATAGTGATTCTGAGTAGGGTTGTCATTACT
>VCMI01000130.1 GCA_006222135.1 Thiomicrorhabdus sp.
CATTAAAGTTAACACGAGAAAGTCAGACATCGTTAGCGCTGTCATCATTGAGCAATTACGAGCTTTAAACAGGCCTGTTCATTCATTAACTTCAGATAATGGCAAAGAGTTTTCACAATACCAAACGATGGCHAAAGAGCTTGGGACAGATTTTTATTTTGCCCACCCTTACTCTTCTTGGGAGCGTGGAACCAATGAAAATACCAATGGATTGTTAAGACGATTCTTTCCAAAAGGAACAGACTTCGATAAAGTAACTCAGGAAGAAATTGATTGGGTTGTTGATAAGCTCAACAATCGCCCAAGAAAGTGTTTAGGATTCAGAACACCTAATGAGGTGTTCTGGGAAATTAAAACTGTTGCACTTACGACTTGAATGTATCCGTTATATTATCGATACGTCCATTTACTTTTAAATTTCCCCGCTACCTGACGTTGGCAACCGTACTCGTACTGACGGCAATTGTGCACTGGATAGTCTTAGTTGATAATCATCTTATTACGCATGTCTTCTTTACCAAAGAAGGAGGGCTCTCTGCACTCAAGATCAATATTGAATACTTCATTATTGGTTTAAACGTGATTACGGCATTGTTACTACTGCATCGCATGCACCAGCCCCAACCCTATCATGCATCCGCCCTGTTTGCAGCCCTGTGTATTATGGCGATGAGCGAGTTTTTCTTCACGCTATACGCCGATGTAACGGATATCTACAATATATTAGGTCATGTCTATAAGGTCATTGCTTACCTCTTTATTTACCGAGCCATTTTTGTCACGGTCATTGAAACGCCCTACAAAAATCTAGAGCTGGCAAAGACTCAACTTCGCGAGAAGAACCGCTTACTCGACAATATCATAGAAAATATCCCAAATACAATATTCTTAAAGGACATCAAACAGTTACGATTTATACTCATCAATAAAGCTGCTGAAAAATTATTCGGGCATAGTCGTGAAAATTTTTTGGGAAAAAATGATTATGATTTTTTCCAAAAGAACAAGCGGACTTTTTCACCGCTAAAGATCGCGAAACGATACAGCAGAGAACGCTACTTGAAATCCCTGAGGAAACCATTGATACACCCCTAGGAACCCGCACCCTATTCACCAAAAAATAACCATCACCGATGAGAACAACCAGCCCAAATTCCTACTTGGCATTTCAGAAGATATTACTGAACGCAACGCCTCTGAAGAGGCGCTTAAAGAGAGTGAACACGCTCTGAGAGAATCACAGAGAATTGCAGGCTTGGGAAGCTATAGCCTCGATTTCCGCAGTGGTATATGGACTAGCTCTGAAATATTAGATACTCTGTTTGGTATCGATGCCGATTACCACAGAACAATCGAAGGATGGGAGCAATTAATCCATGCTGATGATCGCAATCGAATGGATCATTATTTGAAAAACAATATCTTTACTCAGAAAGAATCTTTCAATCAAGAGTATCGAATAAAACGTCACAATGATCAAGCTGACCGCTGGGTACATGGTTTAGGAGAGCTCGAGTTCGATCATCAAGGAACCCCTATTCTAATGAAAGGGACGATTCAAGACATTACTGAACGAAAACGTGCTGAAAAGCATATAGAAAACCTGGTCAATTTTGATCAATTAACGGGACTGCCAAACCGTTTCATGCTCAATGATAAAATCACTTGCCTGTTTAATCTTGCACAGCGTAATAATACCCCCTTAACCCTAATGTTTTTAGACCTTGATCATTTTAAAAACATCAATGATACCTTAGGGCATGCCATCGGTGATCAACTGCTCATCGAAACGGCAAAGCGACTTAAATCAGCCATCCGAGAGGAAGACCTTGTATCACGAATTGGAAGCGATGAATTTATTTTAGTTTTCCCTAATACCGATGCCGAGCGAGCCATGAATATGGCTATGGAACTGATTGAAACAGTGTCAATGCCAGCTCTCTTTGAAGACCACGAACTGGTTATCACGCCCACAATTGGGATTGCCATCTATCCGAATGATGGTGAAGAGTTTGAAACCTTGATCAAAAATGCCGATACCGCCATGTACATGGCTAAAAAATATAATCGAAACACTTTCAACTTTTTCACAGAAGAAATGCAGGTTCATTTAGAACGTAAGTTGAAAATAGCCAATGCCATGAGACATGCCCTGGAACGTAATGAAATGCAAGTTCACTACCAACCACAGGTTTCAGCAATGGATGGTCACACCATCGGTGCTGAAGCGCTACTGCGTTGGAATCATCCTGAGCTGGGAACAATCTCTCCTAGTGAATTCATTCCGCTTGCTGAAAACAACGGACAGATTTTAGCGATAGGAGAGTGGGTGTTACGTACCGCGATTCGTCAAATGAAGGTCTGGCAAAATGAAGGACTTGCACCAATGATAGTCGCAGTCAATATGTCAGCCCTGCAGTTTAAACAACCCAACCTTATCGAAATGATTATTGACATGCTAGATGAAGCACAGCTTGCGCATGAGCACCTAGAACTGGAACTCACTGAAGCCATCACCATGGATGACCCACAAACGGCCATTAGCATCATGAATCAATTTCACTCACAAGGCATTCGCATGTCGATTGATGACTTTGGTACAGGTTACTCTTCCCTAAGCTACCTCAAGCAGTTTAAGGTTTATAAACTTAAAATCGATCAATCTTTTGTGCGTAACCTTGAGGATGATTCTGATGATAGATCGATTGTTCGCTCAATCATTGATCTGTCTAAAAACATGGGTATGGAGACCATTGCGGAAGGTGTAGAGACAGCCGAACAGCTGGAATTCCTGCGCTTGCACGGCTGTAATGAAATACAAGGTTATTATTTTAGTAAAGCGCTTCCAGCTGACGAATTTGCTAGCTTTGCCAAACAGGGCTTACACCACTAAAACGTTCAAGGTTTAAACTGACCTGACCAGGCCTGCATGTCCTGCGGCTTTAGAGCGCAGGGCACGTCCTGCGGCTTTACAAAACCATGAGAGCGTAGGATCATTCCAAAGATACTTTAGAATCACCTTAAAACGGTTATACGCTCAAGATCAATCGATCTTAAACATGCCTTTATAAAGCCCTTCAATATTGGCTTTCTCTTTGTAATCAATTAAATCGCCAACCACAATACTGATGGTTTGATGGGGTTTGTTATTTAAGGTATTGTCTAGGGCTTTATCACTGTGCGTTTCAATATAGATCGGCAAAATAGGCAGTCTATTTTTGAGTGCAATAATTCGAAAGCCTTCTTTGAAGTCGAGCAATGACTTTTCACTTTTATTGCGAGTGCCTTCTGGGAAGATAAAAATTGAATTACCTTCTTTAACGGCACTTTTAATCTCACTAAAAAAGCCACGCATCTGACTCTGCTCTCGATCCAATAGGATCGCCCCCGCATTACGTACGAAAAGCCCGAAAAATGGTGAGTTATAGAGCTCTTTTTTGGCAATCCATAACCCAAAAAGTTCCGTCTCTGCTAAAGCCAGTTCAACAATGACTGGATCAATCACGGCTCTATGGTTAGCCAGCACAAGGTACTGCCCTTCTGCAGGTATTTTCTCTGGATTTCTGACCTCAACAACTAGGTCTAATTTAGCCATCATTTTCTGAGCATAACGTATTCGTAGCTGCTTTTTTTCACGCGGGGATTTAATCCCTTTGAGTTTAAAGCCATACCAATTCGTTAAAATCAGTGAATAGATTGCGAGTTTTATTTTCTTAAAGTTCATCTGTATCCCTAAATTATGAGCAATAGTATATAACTAAAAGCACAAACACTATAATAAACCACTTAAAAAAAGATCATTAGAGGTGAATCGTAAATGGCGAAGGCATGCGCACGGCATATTTTAGTAAAAACCAAGGAAGAGGCAGAGATGTTAAAGAAAAAATTAGCAGGTGGCGCTGACTTTGCAAGCCTGGCTAAAAAACACTCTCTTTGCAACTCTGCAAAAAAAGGCGGCCACTTAGGTGAGTTTGGCCCAGGTAAAATGCTCAAGGCATTTGATAATGTGGTTTTTAAACTCTCTGTATTGACAGTACACGGCCCAATTAAAACCAAATTTGGCTTTCATTTGATTGAGACGATTTATCGTAACTAAAGCACTCTATTTATTTCCAGAGTGACCAGGCCTGGTAGGTAATGCGATTTTACAAACCATGTGGGCGTAAGACATGTCCTGCGGCTTTAAAAACCATCTGGGCGTAGGGATATTTTGAATTTCCTCGACTGAGTAATGACCCAGCAAGCAGATTCTTAACGGCTAATTTGCAATCGTACGACTCCCGAAACGAAAATACTTTATAATTCTTTTAATATAAGCCCCATTTCCTAATTTGAGAATAAAATGAAAAAAATCTTTAAACTGACCCACGAAAAAATCAAACCCGCTCGCCTTGCCGATGCCGTTAAAGCTGAAGTTAAAAAATACATCAAAAGAGAGCGTAAACACGCGTTACCTCAAGACGCTGATTTCTGGGATTTCGCTTGTAAATTTGGTAATGATGCTGAATCAAGTGAAGTCATTCACTTGGCAGAAGTGAATAAATTCATTGATAAAGCCGAAGCCGACCAATTGGACTCTTTTTATTTGGAAATCATTGCAAAACCTGCGGTTAGAACCCAAAAGCCAGCCAGTGTTAAATCAGCTGAGGCAAAGAAAAACAGTGATGATGAATATGAAGACGTCTATGACGAAGATGAAGACTAAGCTTACCGCTTAACCTTCTCTAATCAAAATCAGCATACAACCATGCTTTATAAGCATGGTGCATCACTTCAATTTAGTTCCCCCTTCTTTCAAAAGCTATTAATATGTCATCCCCCATTCCGAAAACTCAAATTGAGAAAACCCAAGCACAACTTTTAAAACATCATGGTGGTAATGGTTATCAAGCCAGCTTGATGATTGCTAACAGTTATGACGCACGTCACGACCGTTCTTTTTGGCGATTCTGGGATGAGAGCGTGGCGTGTCATTATCAAGTTGGTGATGGTGTATTGGATTTAGGGGCGGGTATTGGTCAGTTTGTACGAGATTGCGCCAACCGCTATCCTAAGTCGTCCGTTTATGGCATCGATGCGGCCACCTATATGGTAAATGATGCGGTGAAGCTGCCTGCTAATGCACAAATACTGCTAGATGATTTGAACTTGCCGCAAGCGCCCATCGCTGAAAACAGTTTAGCGATGGTCATGGCTAATAATATGGTGCATGAGCTTACTCAACCTATCAAAATGTTTAAAGCGACTTATCAATGGTTAAAATCTGGAGGTCGCTTCTGCATTATTGATCCGATTCGCCAGCCATTAAAGCAACAACTGGATAAAGCGTATAGTCACACCCAATTGTGGGGAGATGAAACCTCGGTTGAAGATTTAGAGAATGTCTTTGAATTCTTTTTAGAACACAACCGTTATCATGCGGATGATCTGATTTATCTATTAGAATCCGCAGGTTTTAAGGTGGTTGATAACAGCACCCTACTCAACGGTAAATTCATTCGTTTGGTGGTTGAAAAGTAATTTTTAGGCATCTTTTAGTTAAGTGACCAGGCCTGGTATATCCTGCGGCCTTACAAAACCATGTGAGCGTAGGGTCTTCTTTGCACTTCTGTGCAAAACCCTCTCAAAAATCATCTAAGAATCTATTAACAATAGACTAGGACGCAACTTTGCAGACTTTAGCGCAACTCCAATCAGGTGAACTTAATGGCGCCACACGCGTCAAGATTGCAGAAGGTTTAACAGTGTTTCCAATAGAGCTTTATGCACTCGCCGACAGTTTAGAGATTTTGGATCTATCCGACAATCAACTCACGACCCTGCCTAATGACTTTAATCGACTGCATAAACTCAAAATATTTTTTGCCTCCAATAACCCATTTGATCATCTACCTGAAGTATTGGGGCATTGCCCCAGCTTAGAGATGATTGGTTTTAAGGCTAATCAAATTGCGACAATTTCTGAAAAAGCCTTATCTAAAAATATCCGTTGGTTGATTCTCACTGACAACAAACTCACCTGTTTGCCCCAGAGTATTGGTGAATTGAGCAATCTGCAAAAGCTTATGTTAGCGGGCAATCAACTCCAAGCACTGCCTGAGAGCATGGCACAATGCACTAATCTGCAACTGGTTCGCCTTGCCGCCAATCAATTGACCTATCTGCCTGACTGGTTGCTTAGCCTCCCTAAACTTTCCTGGTTGGCGTTTTCCGGCAATCCCTTATGTGAGTTGACAAAGACTGGCCAACCTAATAGACCTCACTCTCCCCTAGCTAAAGTATCCTTAGAGGACTTTGTATTAGGTGATTTTATTAGGGGCAAAGKRTYAGGCAAGGTGCATCAGGACTCATCTATAAAGCAACGATGCATGACAATGCAGTAACAGAAGAGATATTCAATTCTGAAGTGGCCGTCAAGTTATTTAAAGGTGAAGTCACCAGTGATGGCGATCCACAAGACGAATTAAAGGCCTGTATTACGGCAGGATTTCATCCAAATTTAGTGAGTATCATGGCTGAAGTGGATGGTGTGAATGAGCAAAACATCTCTCAAAAAGGCTTGGTGATGAATTTGATTCCGAATCACTTTTTCAATCTAGGTCAACCGCCCACTCTAGAAAGCTGCACACGCGACCACTTTGATAGCAAGTTGAGTTTATCGTTAAAACATCTGGTTAAAATCCTACTGAAAGTAACAGATGCTCTGCAACACCTACATGAAAAACAGCTCTGCCATGGTGACTTGTATGCTCACAATATATTGATAGATCATGATGCATCCGTATTGCTGAGTGATTTTGGAGCCGCATCGCACTTCAGTCATCTCGCACGACACCAACAGAGCGCCCTTCAAGCAATCGAACAACGTGCTTTGGGCCATTTACTGGAGGACTTATTAAAGGTCTGTAACGATGCTTCTAGCGCTCCCAGAGTTTTTGAAGAACTTCGCAAAACACATCTTCAATTGATCGGTTCAAATAGTCCAAATGAACCCAAGCTAACTCTTTCTGAATTTAAGTTTCAACTATTAGATATTTTGGCAAGCTTGGAGCTACTCGAGTAATCACCCCTCGAGTGTTGAGTTATCCCAAACGATATTCACTGCCTATGCTGCATTTACGCAACATACGACTTTTTACTAATTATTTTATTAAAATACAATGCAGTCATATTTCTTTAATGCTATTCTATATCTTATTCTATTAACCTAGGAGTTGTTCTGATGAAAAAGCAAATAAGTATGATATTCACAACATTGGTATTGTCATTTAGTTTTAACAGCGCAAGTGCCGCGATGGTCTCGACCACCTCACTGCTTCAAGGAGGTCAACAAATAAGTAATAGCGAATCTGTGACGACCATGCGATTAGGCTTGTCTGATGCGTTGGTTAATTATGGTGTTGCTGCACAAGACGCGGATTCACGAGTTGCTTTACTCACTAATGATCAAGTTGTAATGCTTAATGGTCAATTGGCTGATATGCCTGCCGGTGGAGATATTTTAGGCCTAGCCGTCTTAGTATTCTTGGTATTTATTGTCACTGATGCAATCGGTGCAACGGATGTCTTTACATTTGTAGACCCAATCAAATAATCATCACAATGTTGGCAAGACCTAACAATAAAACCGCTGTTTTTTGACAAAAATAGGACTTTTGGTTTGGGTCATTGCCCTTCTTACAGCATGTGCTACCCCCCCGCAAAGCAAACAAATTCTAGAAACATTTCCAAGCAAATCCACTCAAATACTATTATCTGATGTACCCTTCTGGCCACAAACAGAATATCAATGTGGTCCTGCAGCTTTAGCAATGGTGCTTAACTACAAAGGTGTCAATGTTGACCCTAACCAACTCATTTCACAACTTTACATTCCTGATAAAAAAGGTGCCGTAGCACCTGAAATGCAAGCACTGACGCGTCACTATCAACGTATACCCGTTAGGATTGAAGGCCAGCTATCACAGATATTACGCCAATTAGAAAATGGGCGACCAGTTGTCATTCTGCAAAATCTGGGGCTTTCAATGTTTCCAAAATGGCATTTTGCAGTCATCGTTGGTTATGATCAAGCCACTTCTGAATTTATTCTGCATAGTGGAGATATTGAACAGAGGCGCATGCTCTTTACTGTGTTTGAACGAACTTGGGCGCGAGGTGATTACTGGGCGATGATTGTCCTTTCTCCTGATGAAGAACCCGATACTGCAGATTTAGAGCCTTATCTAAAAGCTATTATTGATTTTGACGCAATGGGTGATAAACAAATCGCTCGAATTGGCTATCAGCAAGTACTGAAACGCCAACCAGAAAATTTTACCGCGCAGATGGGATTAGCGAATTTGGCCTATCAAGAAGGTCACTTTACAGTCGCAATGACTCAGTTTGAATCATTAACATTGCAATACCCAAATAGAGCAGAAGTCTGGAATAACCTCGCTTATAGCTATCTCCAGATGCACTTAAATGAACAGGCACTCGCAGCCATCCGTAAAGCGATAAAATTATCTGATTCTAATCCTGATTATCTGCAAAGCAAGCAGGAAATTGAGATGCTTATCTTAAAATCAAGACCTTGACTCGGTAGCGATATCTTCTGAATAATCACCTTAGCGTAGCAAGTACTAACATACAGGGTTTTGCATTAGAATTTTACGCAGCTACATAACCGTGGCCTGATGTTCGGATTGGTCTCTGATGATACTTTGTATCTTAAAGCCGATGCTAGCACGCTCAGATATTTTGTAGAATGAGGCCTAACTTCCTGCGAATATCACAGAGCCATCAAAATGTCTTATTACTAAGCGTCTGAAAAAATTTTAAAGAACTAAAAAACGCTAGTTTTTGGGCGAACCGTGTTTACAAAGTCGCGCTTAGTGCTAAACCTGTTATTACAAAGTCGGTCAAAAAAATGATTAGACACCCTTTTTAACATCAAAGTCATTCGAATTACGCAGTGCCTCTCTAGAGGTTTAAGATAAACTGCATGGTACCCATTTAATATTCAAACAATGAGGCGATCTCTTGACTTCACTGCACCATCAAAAAGAATATTACGGTAAAATATTAAGCCATTTGGCTGAACCGAATCGTGAAATATGCACTGTCGAATTTGAAAACTGTGAGTTTCAAAACTGCGATTTTACTGGGGCTATTTTCAGAAAATGTACCTTTATAAACTGTACCTTCAGCCAATGCAATCTAAGTCTCATCAAAGTACCGCAAAGCCAGTTCAGCAATGCCACTTTTTTTGAATGTAAGATGATTGGTGTCGATTGGAGCCGCGCGGCCTGGTCTCGGTTAATATTTTCAACCTCGCTTCAATTTCATCAATGCATCCTCGATGGCTCCTCATTTTTAGGGCTTACTTTGGATGAAATGGTGTTAGAGGAATGCAAAGCGCATGATGTTGATTTCAGAGAGGCCTGCTTCTGTAGAGCAAATTTTAGAGCGACCGACTTTGCCCATAGTCTCTTTGGTAAAACCGACCTGAGTCATACTGATTTTTCGGAGGCTGTAAATTATGATATTGATATTTTTAACAACAAAATCAGCAAGGCCAAATTCAGCCGTTATGAAGCGAGCCGGCTGCTCAATAGTTTAGATATTGAACTGGTTGATTAATAACATGACAAATGCGCGTTAATTAATTTGATACAAGTTTTATTTAATTTAAATCTTGCCATTTCAATTCAACTCAGTAGAATCCCTTCCTTTCAGGTGCTTTGACTCCTTTTAATGAATTTTAAAAGCGATAAAAGTTAAACGGGAAGTTTGGTAGAAAAACTATTAATGTTTTAAAATCCAACGCTGCCCCCGCAACGGTGATAGAGAAAATCAAGCAAGAGAGCCATTGGAACTTTGTTCTGAGAAGGCGTTTGTGAATTGCTCTTAAGCCCGGATACCGGCCCGAAAAGTTTGAGTGTGTGTTTATCGTAAACACCCCCTCGCAACCGATTACGGTGGGTAATACGGAAGGTAAATCTCAAATTTTATCTTTGCTTGAATATAGCTGTGTCAAACACACTATCCCTCAAGCCCGTCTTGCCTTTGTAATGTACTTAAATTACGAAGGAAAATAATGAAACTTTCAAAAATCTCAACAGCGGTTTTAATCGCACTCTCATCTAGTCAAGCCTACGCTACGACAGAACTAGATCAAGTCATTGTGTCTGCCAACCACACCCCAACAAATCAACACTCCGTCACAGCCAGTACATCTGTTATTACGGCTGATGATATTGCAAGTAACCACTATCGAACTTTAGATGATGCCCTGCGGAGCATTCCAGGAATTCAAATTGTTCGCAATGGTGGCTTGGGTAATGCAACCTCCATTCAAATGCGTGGACAATCAAATAATAATATTTTGATTCTTGTTAATGGGGTTGAAATGACCAACCCAATGGGAACGGGTGGTGCGATTGCCAGTGCATTATTTATTGGTGATGTTGAGCGTATTGAGGTACTTAAAGGGGCTCAATCAGGAGTTTGGGGGGCAAATGCCTCCGCAGGAGTGATTAATATCATTACCAAACAAGCACGCGTGGGGACTAACGGAAGCGTTAATGTAGAATCTGGTAGCAACGGTTATAAAAAACTTTCTGGTCGTTTAAGTTCATCAACCGACGAGGGTGATTTTGCTGTTAGTTTCAGCAACCTCACTACTGATGGATTTAGCTCTGTTAAAAACTACAACGAAGACGTCTCCAACTTTGAAGATGATGCATTTAATCAAACCGATGCAAGCATGAATATGGGCATTAACATTTCAACCAATCACCGCATAGAGCTACTTTTAAATACTGCCAATAGTACAGCAAACTATGATTACACATCCAATCCTGATCAAGTTGCCAGTGTTGACTATAAAAACACCTTAAAACGCCTTCAATACTTATTTAATAAAGGTGATTTTAACGCAACCACTTATATCTCTCAAAATGAGATACAACAGTATAAAGATGCCGTTATTAATGCATTTGGCATAAAAGGGGGCTATCAATATGCCGACAATCAAACCTTAGCATTTGTGGCCAGCAGTAACCAATATTTAAACTACGCCGATGGCGACAGCTATTACAATGCTGGATTAGGCCTGACCAATAAGAATACTTTCAATCAGGGTAATTTAATTATCACCCAAGCCCTTCGTAACGATCACTACAATCAGTTCGATGATAAAATGACAGGGAAACTCGGCATTAAAAACTACTTTAATGATGATTTTTACATTCAAGGGAATATTGGTACCGCTTACAATGCCCCAACTCTATACCAGTCAACCTATCATGCAACCAGTAATTTAAACCCTGAAGAAAGTAGCTCTTTCGACCTTGGCTTAGGAGCCTATGGACTTGAAGTATCCTACTATCAAACACGAACAAAAGATTTGATTCAGTATGGTGGATCTAGCGACTATCCAAATGATTACTTCTCAAACTTAGATGGCACCTCTAAATTTGAGGGCATTGAAATTTCTTATCAAAGATACCTAAATCGCATCAACACAAACCTTGCCCTTAACTACACCCAAGGGACAGCAAAAGATAAAAATAACCAGTGGTTAGCACGTCGTGCTGAAAACACAGCCAATATTGCGGTCAATTATGAAGGCTTTGATAAGCTAAGTTTAGGGTTACAGACCCGCTATATTGGTAAAAAGTATGATCTAGCAAACCAACAAGGGGCTAACGTGGGTGATTATCTGGTAACAGACCTAAATGCCAACTATGCAGTCTCTAATAGCTTAAATATTTATATCAATGTTTTGAATGCCTTTGAAGAGGACTACACGCACGCTGTAGGTACTTATGAAGCTGATAACTTAACCCCTAAGACAGTCTATGCAAATGGTGGACGTCAATTTTTTGTAGGGATTCAAGGTACACTATAAGTTTTATACAAATAGTTAACCAAATGTCTATGAAAAACACACACCCCAACACCCTAATGGTTCAAGGCTGCACCTCGGATGCAGGCAAAAGTACCTTAGTGGCAGGATTGTGTCGAGTCTTTTATCGGCGCGGCCTTTCGGTGGCACCGTTTAAACCGCAAAACATGGCACTCAACAGTGCCGTAACGGCTGATGGCGGTGAAATTGGACGGGCGCAAGCCCTGCAAGCCATAGCCGCAAAAGTGCCACTTTCTGTGCATATGAATCCGGTATTACTCAAACCCAATAGTGATACGGGTGCACAAGTTATTCTACAAGGCCATAGCGTGGGTAATTTAAACGCTATGGACTATCATCATTACAAACCTCTTGCCAATCAGGCGGTACTAGAATCATTCGGTATTCTATCCAATCAGTTTCAAACCATTTTAGTGGAAGGTGCCGGTAGCCCTGCCGAAGTCAACTTAAGAGAAAATGACATTGCTAATATGGGCTTTGCCGAACAGGTCGATTGCCCAGTCATTCTGATTGCGGATATTGATAAAGGCGGCGTGTTTGCACACATTATCGGCACATTGGCCTGCCTGTCAGAATCGGAACAAGCCCGCATTAAAGGCTTTGTGATCAATTGTTTTCGCGGCGACATCAAGTTACTTGAAGAGGGTCTAACCTGGTTAGAAGCCAAAACTGGTAAACCCGTATTAGGGGTTTTACCCTATCTCCACGGATTGCATTTAGATGCTGAAGATGCGCTTTCTCAATCTGAGAAGGCAGAATCACAAGCCGACTTACGGCCACAACTGAAGGTGATTATTCCACTGCTGCCACACATGAGCAATCACACCGATTTTGAACCTTTAAGATTGCACCCTGAAATTGATGTTCAATACATCAAACATCAGCAATCCACCCCCGCTTTAATTCCTAATGCCGACTTGATTATTTTGCCCGGCAGTAAAAATGTCATTAGCGATTTACAGTGGTTAAAAAGCCAAGGTTGGCAACAAGCGATTCAAAAACACCTGCGTTATGGGGGTAAAGTCATTGGCATATGTGGTGGACTGCAAATGCTGGGGCAGTGGATCAATGACCCTGACGGTATCGAAGGTCAAGTCGTCAAACAGGCAGGCCTGGGTCTATTTGATTATGAAACCACCCTAAAACCGCATAAAAGACTCACTAATGTTAGCGGACAGTTAGCGATTAATGGCGTCGACAAACAGGCGATCATGACGGTTGGCGGTTATGAAATCCACGCCGGTGAGACTATTGGCTTTCCCGCACAGGCGGCTATTTATCTGGATAACGGGCAAACTGATGGCGCCATCTCTGATGACAATCAACTGCTTGTCAGTTATTTGCACGGTCTGTTTGACCAAGCACCGGCTCTGCAAGCCCTATTAAACTGGGCGGGACTGCGTTCGGAAACCCTAATCGATATCGATCAGATTAGAGAAACTCAGCTAGAACGTTTAGCCGATACACTTGAATCACATCTTGATATGGAGTCACTGTTTGAGATACTACAAGCCTCTGAAACCCCAACGTTGCCGTTAGACAGCGTTGCTATCAAACCATCTCAACACGCGTTTTTACCGCATCAAATCGAATCGGTTTACCAAACTATTGAACAACGACGGGATATGCGTCACTTTATCAGCACCCCAATTGATCCGTTGGTGTTTGATCGACTCTTGTCAGCAGCGCACCATGCACCGAGTGTCGGGCTGATGCAGCCGTGGCGTTTTATCCGCATTACCGATCCTGCGCTTAAACAAACGTTGCATAGGATGGTCGAGAAGGAACGCCTGTTAACCGCCAAAGCCTTAAATGAACGTGAAGACGAGTTTATGACGCTTAAGGTTGAAGGTATGTTGGAGTGTGCAGAACTCTTAGTGGTGTCACTATCTGATCTACGAGAGCAGCATGTTTTTGGCCGCCGAACGCTACCTGAAATGGACATAGCCTCCGTTGGATGCGCCATTCAAAACTTATCACTGGCCGCGCGTGCCGAAGGCATTGGGGTCGGTTGGGTCTCTCTATTTGACCCACAAGAGGTCGCCGATTGCCTACAGATTCCAGGTGGTAAAGATGGTGGTAAGCCCATTGCCATTCTATGCATTGGTCATGTCGCTGAATTTTATAAAAAACCGATGTTAGAACAAGAAAATTGGCGTCATCCCTTGCCAAAAGAACAGGTCCTGTTTTTTAATCAATGGGGGCAGACCGATGTACCCGAAAATTATGACCCTGAAACGGAAAACAATTTGTGAAACTCCTAAGCTTTAATAGTATAAATTCATTATCGCGAATTGCCCTGCTCGGCCTGTTCTGTTTGATGCCATTACAAGCGGTTGCACAGGATGGCTGTCAACGTATTATCAGTCAGTCACCCTACATAACTCATCAACTGGATTATCTTGGTTTGAAAGAGTGTATCGTTGGTGCCAGCCGTTATGATAAAGCACTTAATGTGGCGAATACTGGCGGGCTTTTTGACCCTGACAAACAAATAATAGAATCACTCAATGCTGACCTATGGATTACCTCGAACTGGACAAAACAGGCACTGTTTGATGAGATTACCCCCCTTGTTGGCAAGGCTCTACGCTTAGACAGCTTTGAGAGCATGTCACAAATTGAAAGCAATCTAAGTTTGATTCTACAAACATTAGGACGCACAGATTTGCAAGTGAAGGTGGATGACTTTGCCCGCAACTGGCGTAGCCAAGCTAAGGCCATTAATGCTCAAGGGCAACGTGTCTTATTGATCTCATCATGTTCAGGACAACCCTACGCCTTTGGTCAAAAAAGCTATCTCACTGATCTTTTTACCCTGGCGGGCTTCAAGGTGGTTGGAGAGAATCCACGAATCACCCACCTACCGATTACGCAAAACGCCAACGCGCTAGAACAACTAATCGCTAAAACACAGCCTGACACCGTTTTTATTTTTGAACAAACCTTGTCTAACGCTTGTCGCCTAGTGAGCTTGCCAAAACACTCAACAATCGTCACACTGGACGGTCACGATTTTTTACAGCCTGCCCCCACCCTATTACTAGGCCTAGAAAAATTGCACAAAAACCCAATGTGGCGCTTAAAAGGACCAACACCATGACGCAAATGATTCAACAGATGTCCGATGACGAACGAAAAAACCATTATCACAAAGTGCGTATGGAACGCAAAAAAGCCCAAATTGATGCGGCGATTGCACGAGCCGACAACCAAAAAGGCCTGCTTTTGGTCATTACTGGTAATGGCAAAGGTAAGTCAACCTCGGCATTTGGCATGATAGCACGGGCCTTAGGTCATGGCCAAAAAGTGGGGGTTTGTCAATTTATTAAAAGCCGTACCGATACAGGTGAAGAAGCCTTTTTTAACGCACAACCCAACTGTGAATGGCATGTGTTAGGCGATGGATTTACCTGGGACACTCAAGACCGCACGGGCGACATCGCTACTTCTGAACGCGGCTGGGAAGTCGCCACTAAAATGCTGACCGATCCGACTTTTGATTTGGTGATATTGGATGAGCTAACCTATCTGCTTAGCTACGACTATCTAGATAAAGATGTGGTTCTCAATACCATTAGTGAGCGCCCAGAGATGCAGCACGTAGTCGTCACGGGGCGCTCGGCGATTGCCGAACTGCGTGATTTGGCCGATACCGTCTCCGAAATTAAGGATGAAAAACACGCATATAAAAGTGGCATCAAAGCTCAGAAAGGCTTCGATTTATAATCGTTGAACACTAATACGATTTTTAGGGATTTTCTATGCGAACACTGACACAACCAGTCGATTTCTACTGTTCATGGAGTGGAGGCAAAGACGCCTGTCTGGCACTCTACAAAATGGCTCAGCAAGGCCATAAGCCACAAGGTGTGCTGACGATGATGAATGAAGCTGGAACCCTGTCTCGAGCACATCATTTGCCTAAATCCCTGATTGAACAACAAGCTCAATCATTGGGTTTAAAATCGGTGACTCAAGCGACGGCAAAAGCGAATTATCAAAATCGTTACCAGTCGGCTTTGCAAGTTTGCAAACAGCAAGGGGTCGACTATATTGTATTAGGCGACATTGATTTACAAGCCCACCGCGATTGGCAACAGCAACAAGGCCAAATAGCCCAAATAACACCGTTGTTTCCGCTGTGGCAAAATGAACATAAAGCTTTGATTGAACAATTTATTGAGGCGGGATTTAAAGCGACTATTATCGCCATACTGCCGGATAAAGTGCCGCATGAATTTTTAGGGAAAGTGCTGAACCTCGAAACCGTTGCACAACTGGAATCCTTAGGTATTGATGTCTGTGCAGAGGGTGGCGAATTTCATACAGTGGTGACCGATGGGCCACTTTTTAGCTTCCCCATCTCGCTCGATGTAAACAGTGCTAAGCACTGTACTAATGGCGAATATGGCTATGACTACTTGGGTTTTTCACTGTGAAAATGGACGCTTTAAGCCAATTCATTGGATTTTTACTGGCTTTTTTCAGTAGCTTAAATCTATGTAAAAATCCGGTGGTTTATGCCTAATCTACACAAATCTAAATACCATAAGTCTGAACACGTGGGGTCTGGGCAAGAGAAGTCTAAACACCACGGTGGTCAGATTTATCAGTTTGCTCGCAGTCAGCAATTACCGATCTTTTCGGCTCTGACAACGGTATTGGATTTTTCAGCGAGTATTAATCCGATTCAACCGCACGTTGACTGGCAAATCATTCAACAGCAAGCGCAAGCGGCACTGCTACACTACCCTGATAGTCAGCAGATTGCCTTAAAGTCCGCACTGGCAAAACGCTTTCAACTCAGTCCGACACAAATCACCCTCACCAATGGCATTTCTAGTGCCATTATGAGTCTGTTTAGCGCAATAAAACCCGATAAAACGCTACTGCTTACACCCATTTATAGCGAATATCAGCGTGCGGCTGAAACCTATTCGCAACAGGTAATCGAACTGGATCAAGGTACACTTGACCAGATTGATATCACGGATATATCTGACATAAACCAGGCATCAGAGCAGACAGCGCGCGTCTCAAAGGCATTGGATTCACTGACTGAAAATAGCATCGTCGTATTGGTCAATCCCAACACGCCAGAAGGCCAATATCGTTCGCCAAGTGCATTACAAGCCTATTTAGACACAGCGCATAAAAAACAGTCTTGGGTTTTGATGGATGAATCCTTTTTACCGTTTATTGGCTTTGCCGATCACTTCAGCGTGCGTCCCCAGCTAATCTCATACCCTAAAATGATTGTGCTGCAATCCTTAACCAAATATTACGCCTGTCCGGGTGTGCGTATTGGCGCCCTTTTTTCAGCGCCACATGCGTTAGACAATTTGGCTTGGCCAAGTTGGCCTTTATCGGTTTTGGATGAACACTATCTACTGCAAGCGTTGGCTGATGAACAGCACGAAACCAGAACAGATGATTTTCTACAGCAAACCCGAGCCAGCTTCGTAAAAGCACTTGAGGATTGTGACTGCATTGAATCCGTCAGCCCATCGTCCGCTAATTTCGTATTGGTTAAGACAACCCTTAAAGCCTGCGAATTGGTTAGTCGTTTGGCAGAAAAAAACATACTTATTCGGGATTGCAACAGTTTTGGTTTAGGGGCTTACCATTGTCGAATTGCCATTAAATCGACCGAAAACAATCAAACGCTCATTGATGCACTGCATATTATTGCAGAGGATTTCCCAGCATTAGACGACATGACACCAGATGAAACCAAAGGAATAGCCCCTTAATGCTCTTTCACGGAATGGATATTTTTATCATTGCATTGCTGGCTCTGCTGATTGACCGTTGGGGCGGTGAATTTAAGTTTATCCGTCATCCGGTGATTTTAATCGGCGATGCCATAAAAGGCTTCGAAAACCGATTTTATCAAAACAGCATTTTAAGAGGTGTCCAACTCACACTATTCATCGTCGGTCTCACTACCTTAATCGGATTGATGGTGCAATATCTGTTCGACTTATTACCAGGCCTGGTCAATTTAATCATAACGGCCATTGTCGCTTCTAGTTTGCTGGCGCATAGAATGTTACACGACACGGTTCTGAGTTTAATTCAAACCTCTCGACCGCAAGAAGCCCTCAAGATGCTCGTCAGCCGCGACACAGAACACCTCAATGAAAGCGACTGTTATAAAGCAGGCATTGAGTCCTATGCCGAAAATCTCAGTGATGGGGTCATTGCCCCGCTGTTCTATCTATTGCTGTTTGGATTACCGGGCATACTGGTTTATAAAGCCATTAACACTTTAGATTCGATGGTCGGTTATCGAACCACTCGTTATGAAAAGTTTGGTAAACTCTCAGCAAAACTAGACGATCTAGTGAATTGGCTTCCGGCCAGACTGACCGCGACATTGATTATGTTGGTGAATTTCAAAGGTCAGTTTTGGCAATTTTATCGACAAGGTCGTTTGCATGATAGCCCCAATTCGGGTCATCCGATTACCGCTATGGCACTCAATATCCACTGTCAATTAGGCGGGGATACGGTCTATTTTGGCGAACTGAAACCCAAAGCGTTTTTTGGCGAGGCAAGCCACCCTAAAATAATCAATCGTAGCCATATTGAGGCGTGTCTCGGCCACTGGATTAAAATAGATTTGGCTTTATACAGCCTATTGCTCATCGCCATTTTATTGAATTTTATAGGACGATTTTATGCGTAAATTTTTACCAACGTCTCTTATGCTACAAGTTGCGAAAAAATGGGGGATGACAATTTTGATCAACTTAAGCATGCTCTTAAGCTACTCGGCTTTTAACCAGGCCTGGTCAAATTCTCAAATGGCACCACAACGCATTATTTCTTTAGCACCGCATATCACTGAAATGCTCTTTTCTGCGGGTGCTGGCGACAAAGTGGTTGGAGTCGTGGCGTATTCGGACTTTCCTAAAGCGGCGTTAGACATCGACAGTGTTGGCAGTTATCAGGCGATTAATCTTGAAAAAATAATTCTACTTAACCCCGACTTAATCATTGCTTGGAAAAGCGGAAATCGTTTGAAGGATATTGAAAAGCTTGAACAATTGGGTTTTAAGATCATCTATTCTGAGCCTTATAAACTCACCGACATCCCTAAAGAAGTTCGGGGATTTGGCGAACAACTCGGCACTCAAGTCACCGCAAACGCGGTGGCTGATGCACTAGAAAACAAACTGCAATCTCTGATTCAGACCTACCAAACCAAACCTAAAGTCAGCGCTTATTACCAAATTTGGAACGCACCGTTGATGACCATTAATGGCGAGCAATCCATCAGTCAAGCAATGAGTATTTGTGGTGCTGAGAATATATTTGCGGACTTGCCACTCTTAGCGGCAGAGGTGAGTATTGAAAGTGTGATTCAGCAAAATCCCGATGCCATCTTATTAGGCGGGCAAAAACAGATGCAACAAGGCTGGTTAAAAGCGTGGCAGAAATGGCCGACCATCAGCGCGGTCAAAAACCAACAAATATATCTATTGAAAGCGGATAATTTTCAACGGCCCACCGCTCGTTTAATTGAGAGCATTGAGGGTTTATGCCAAAAAATAGACCAGGTGAGAGTATTAAAGAGCGCGCAATAACAACCCAAAGCAAACTAAGCAAGCCAAGTCATATCATGCCCAGTCCTAAATACCCAACTAAGCCAATCATCACCGCCAGTTCCATCACCTCGGTCATGGCACCCGCGGTATCACCTGTCATACCACCGGTAATGCGAATCATCACCCAGCGCATCCACAGCCACACCCCCATAAACCAAAACACCAATGGCCAAGCAAACCATGCTAAAGCCATTAAAGTTACCGCTAACCAAACATAGACGACTTTGCGATTCAGGTTCAAGACCATCTCTTCGGCCAATCCCTGAAGACTGACATATGGCGTGAACGGCATTAAGCCAATCGCTGCGACTCGGCCAATTAAAGGCACAAATACCAACCAGCCCCATAACTGTGCTTCAATAAGATAGCTCAACAACAGCCACTTTAACAGCAGCATCAAGCCTAAAGCGACGCCCCCGCCAGTACCAATGCGACTGTCCTTCATAATTTCTAGAGCGCGTTGATGGTTTCCAAGACCGCCCAACCAGCCATCAGCACTGTCTGCCAAGCCATCCAAATGCAAGCCTCCGGTCATCCAAACCCACATTGCCAAAACCAAACCGGCCACCAACTCAGCTGGCAACCAAACGATTAATTGTGACGTGGCCACTAACCCACCACCGATGACCAGACCGACTACAGGAAAATAGACAATGGCTCTGCCGAGCTCCTGCCCAGAAATATTTGCAAACTGCGGTGTCGGCAGGCGACTCATAAATTGTAATGCGATCCAAAATGCTTTCATACTTGCCTCGGGGCTTGGACAATTTCCACCAACTTGCAAAATGGAGTGGTCTCGGTCGGGATCACCTCAATGGTTATACGCGCGGCGTAATCGAGTTCGAATTGAAATAACTGCGCGTTAGCAAATCCCATGATTTTTTGTAATACCAGACGCATTGGCCCGCTGTGCGTGACCAATAATACGGAGTCATAATTCTTTTGAATTAAATCTGACCAGGCCTGGTCGATGCGCAGTTGAAACGCCTTAAAACTCTCAGATTGCGGAATATCGTTTTCATAAGGGTTCTTAAGATAATGTGCGAGTGCTTGCGGATATTTTTGCTGGACGCTGGCAAATGGCAAACCATCAAACACGCCAAAATCTTTCTCTTGCCATGCTTGTTCCATGTCCAAATCTTCTGACCAGGCCTGGTCATGTTGCTGCTGGCTAAAAAGCGAACAGCGCTTAGCCGTGGAGCTTATCAGCACTTGGGCAGGTCT
>VCMI01000131.1 GCA_006222135.1 Thiomicrorhabdus sp.
ACACGACGACTAGTTCACGGCTAATGGTCGATTTATGACGTTTTAACTCGTCTGCGATAGTCGTAATGCTATATCCGGCACGTTTGAGTCCGTAAATGTGATATCTTTCTTCTAAGGTCAGTTGATGATATGTGCTCATTGGGCAACACCTCTTTTGTGTAGGAACTTAAAAGGTAGCTTATCAACTGGCCTTTTTCAATTCCTATAGGTGTTGCACTTACTAGTTGAATCTATGAAGATTAAAAACAGGAGATAGCCTTTTAAAGAGTAAAACAATTTTTAAATTAAGCGAAATTTGGAAAGTCTAATGCAAGAAAATATAGGTATGAATTTTGATGAATCTCTTATCGTAAAGACTGCCGAGTTGGAATGGCTTGGCAGTGCGTCAGAGGGTGTCTTGCGTAAGCCTTTAGAGCGAGAGTTTACTGAGTCCGGACGTACCACCAGTATTGTTAAATTTATGCCTGGTGCAGCCTTTTCTCCGCATAGCCATCCATTAGGCGAAGAGGTGCTGGTTCTAGAAGGTGTGTTTTCGGATGAAACAGGTGATTTTCCCGCAGGTACCTATTTTAGAAATCCGCCAGGTTCAAAACACCAACCGTTTTCCAAAGAAGGGTGCACCTTATTCGTAAAGCTAGACCAATTTGACCCATTAGATATAGAACATGTCAAAATCCAAACCGACTTTAATCCTTTGGACCAAGGTTTAGGGGGTTTAAAAGTGATGGGGTTGCATCAGTTTGGGTCTGAAAGCTGTGCTTTGGTCTTTTGGCCTGCCGGCGAACATTTTCAGCCACATACTCATTGGGGTGGTGAGGAGATTTTAGTCTTAACGGGTGAGTTAATAGATGAAAATGGCCACTACCCAAAAGGTACCTGGCTACGTAGCCCACATTTAAGTAAGCATTATCCTTATGTGGAACAAGACACGCTTATTTGGGTGAAGACAGGGCATTTATAGTGAATGATGGGAGGTGAGTATTTCTCAAATTAGCATGGTTGGTTATGCATATCAAAACGTCTTATAGACGTTTTCGAATTGAAGTAAGGCCTGATGAGAGGGTTTTTATTTCACCACGGACTTCTATCAGCGCCTGACCTTGTGGGTTAATTCCTAAATAGAGTCCGACTTCTTCTTTGTCGGGGGAGAGTAGACGCACCGTTTCACTAATTTGAAACAGGTCATGTCTTTGCCAGTATTCAGTGAGTTCAATTGGCGAGTAGTTTTGTAATCCTACTTGTTGGATTTTAAGAAAGAACTCTGCAAATAACGTATCCAAATCAAACGGTTCAACACTGCTTGAACCCTCGATCACTTCTGAACTCCCTCGATTAATACCAATGCCTATAATCAGAGCACGGTAGTCTTTTTTAGGACTTGCTCAATCAACATGCCTGCTACTTTGCCTTGACCGTTAAAAAGATCATTGGGCCACTTTAAATAGAGGGTGTCAGAGGTGAGTTCATTTAGACTTTGATGTAACAAAGCGGCAAACTGCAGACTTAATAGGCCTGACAGTTCAAAGCCGGCCTCCAGCGGGTAAGCTAAAGAGAAGATGGCCGACTCTTGATTCGTTACCCAGCTACGCTTTTGTTGACCATAACCCGATGTCTGAATTTTGGTGGTGCAAAAAATAGGCTTAATGGGTCTGTTTTCAGTCACAAACTCTTTTAGATAACGACTGGTTGAATCGACTGTTTCGAGTCTAATGATTTCAAAGGGTTTACTTTTATCAGGTTTATTTTTATTAGTTTTGCTTTGATTAATTTTAAGCATGGGGATGAACAGTCTCTATCGATTTTTTATTTTTAGGTAAGCAGTTGCATCTTAAAGGATATTTATTGGACGAGAGAAATTTTAAGTGTTTTTGTGATTGAATTTTAGATGGAATAGTTTGAAAGCGAGTAATTCTGTATAGTAATTCAAATGATTTAATACAAGGAATAGTCGATGCAAAGTGTTACGGTTGCTAGAATCTTAACTTATTTAGGCACTTTGCCTTTTTTATATGGAGGATTACAGGCTTTTGGTATAGCACCATATAGCGAGGTTTTGAGCTTTGATATTTCGCGAGCTTTAATGGGCTACGCGGTGGTTATTTTGAGTTTTATTGCGGGTATTCATTGGGGCGTGGCGCTGAGTGAAATGCCGTCACAAGACATGGCGCCAACCAACTTACCTTTATTGGATAAAAATCATAATTCTCTATTAGTAAACAAGTTGCTCATCAGCTCGAATGTGATTGCTTTGTGGGCGTGGAGTCTGTTCTTGTTTGCCGAAAGTCACCAGGCCTTATATGTTGAAAGTGTTCTCCAGAAGTGGAGAATTTATTAGGGACGCTTAGTAAAAGGACAAAGAGATCTTGTCACCAGGCCTAGGGTAAGACCTTCCATACCAGATTAAGACCTTTGTCCTCACACACTATAAACTGAACGGTATCTTAGGCAGGACTCGACTCCTAGCCTGTATTTATAAGGTTAGTAAAGCCATAGTGTGAACCTACTAAACGATATTAAATCCTATCACATAATAGGCGGTTTAGCATGGCAACATATATTGGAATTGATATAAGCAAAGACACCTTTGATGCAGCAACCAGCGAGCATACAAAAAGCGTCAGCTTTAAGAACACTGCGGCAGGATATAAAAAATTCAGGACATGGATTTCTAAGTTTAATGAACCGAGTGTTTGCATGGAAGCAACAGGAAAATATTACCTGGGATTAGCCACGTTCCTGTACGAAAAACTATTTTTGTATCAGTCGTAAATCCCTTAAGAATTAAAAGATATGCTCAGTCGGCATTGAAGCGAGTTAAAACGGATAGTGAAGATGCCAAGGTCATTGCACGTTTTTGTGAAACAGAAAGTTTAGCGCCTTGGGCGCCTGATAAGCCCGCAATACAAGAGCTTCAAGAATGGTATCAACTTAAAGAGCTTTTAATTCGACAGAAAACCCAACTCAAAAACCAACTGAAAAGTGGATTAAACTCACACGTAAAAAAGGTGCAAGAAAAACAGATTCAACAGATTGAAAAAAACATTGAAACTGTTCTCTCCAAAATTAAAGCATGCATTCAATCAGATAAAGCACTTTGCCAAAATGTGAAACTTCTTGAAAGCATTACCAGTATTGGAGAAAAAACAGCCATGGATTTAATGACATTTATCAAAGATATTAAGCGTTTTGACAAAGCAAAAAATCTAGCTAGTTTTGCGGGACTGACACCACAGATAATGCAATCTGGAACGAGCGTAAATAGCTCAAGATTGTCTAAAATGGGAAATGCTAATCTGAGGAAGTGCCTGTATATGCCAGCGATTAATGCGATGGCCTACAAAGTCGTCGTGTAAAGAATTTGCAGATGGTTTGAGAGCTAGAGGCGTGGCAAGCGGAAAGATTAAAGCGGCTGTCATG
>VCMI01000132.1 GCA_006222135.1 Thiomicrorhabdus sp.
TAAGCCTTAAGGATTTAATTAAGGGTTTAGATTTACCGGTATAAGACGAAAGACCGATAGCAACCCGTTATAAATGCGTCGATGCTCACGCTAAGCGTGGAAGCAAGTAAGCTTGAAAATATAAAAAAGTCACCAGGCCTGGTGGTTTTAAGGCTCTTTATTGAGATTTAGATTGGGTTGCAGTTGTTTTTCATGCTGCTCGATACTCCAAGGTAATAACTCGGCGGAATGGTGTAGTTTGTGTAGATAGTGTTCAAAGTGGTTCAAGATATCGCTAATCATATTGTGGCGATCGTAACCATATACATCATAAGCTTCTCCGCCTTCTCTTAAATAGACCTCAGCCCGGTAATAAAGTGCTTCTTCTGTTTCTGTGGGGGCATCTGTTTCTAAGAGTAGTTCAGAGAAAGCAAATCCTGGAATAACAAATTCACACAAACGCACTTCATAAATAAAAGCCATTTGCTCCGACTTAATTACCTCGATACGGGTTCTAAGTGGGTCGTCATCCATGTAGACCTGTGACTCCCAACCACGACGTTTAAGTTCGATTTGAACCGTTTCCATGCTTTCATGCGCAACGTCTCTAATAAACGTTGAGACATCCTCTTTATTAGGGTATTCCACTAATTTTGCGAGTCGGTCTTTCCAATTGAGGCCTCCTAACTCCATGGCTTTACCGCCGCTATGGCGTACTGCACTTTGTAAGCTAATTTCTCGATGGCTTTCAATCATCAGAGCACGCCACATACCGACCATGGCAATCAGCATAATAATAGCAAAAGGCAGGGCGCTGACAATCGACGCTGTTTGTAGGGCTTTGAGTCCACCGGCTAACAGCAGTACCGCCGCCACCGTACCCAATAAAGCCGCCCAGAATACGCGTTGCCAGACAGGACTGGTAAGACTGCCTTCAGAGGCCAGTGAATCCAGAACTAAAGCGCCTGAATCGGCCGAGGTCACAAAGAAGGTGATAATCAAAATTACCGCTAAGGTCGACATGACACCACTCATAGGCAGGTGTTCAAAGAGTTGAAAGAGTGCGATAGCATGATCATTTTGAACGGCCTGAATAAAGCCATGATATCCCTCTTGCATAATTAAGTGTAAAGCGGTGTCGCCAAATACTGAAAACCAAAAGAAGGTAAAGAGGGTCGGTACTAACATCACACCCAAGACAAACTGGCGAATGGTGCGACCTTTACTGATTTTGGCAATAAACAGGCCGACAAAAGGTGCCCAAGCAATGGTCCAACCAAAGATAAATATCGTCCAGTTACCAATCCAATCACTCGAAGAGTAGGCTTGTAAGTCAAAGGTACGCTCGATGATATTGCCGAGATAACTGCCGGTATTCTGCAAAAAGGTCTCTAAAATAAAGATCGTTGGCCCGACAACAAACACAAAAATCATTAAGGCAATCGCTAAGCCAATATTGAGCAAAGAGAGCCGTTTAATGCCTTTATCCATACCGGCCACCACCGAGAAAATCGCCAAGCTGATAATCATCACAATTGTTAAAATTTGTACCGAGGTGCTGATGGGAACCGTCGGAATAAGATAATGAATTCCCGCGTTAATTTGAGTGACCGATAAACCCAGTGTGGTCGCCAGTCCAAAGACCGTCCCTAAAATAGCAAAGGTATCCACGGTATGCCCAATGGGGCCATAAATACGATCGCCAATTAAAGGATAGAGCGTTGAACGCATCGAAAGCGGTAAGTTATGTCTAAAAGAAAAATAGGCTAACGTTAACCCAACCAGACCGTAAATGGCCCAAATATGAAAGCCCCAATGGAAAAAAGCAATTTGCATCGCTTCCTCGGCCGCGCCAATCGTTTCAGCAGCGCCTTCTGGGGGTGAGGCAAAGTGTAAGACCGGTTCCGCAACCCCAAAGAACAACAGCGCAATCCCATAACCGGCCGAAAACAACATCGCAAACCACGCAGTAAAGGTGTATTCGGCTTCAACATGATCCGGTCCCAGCTTAATGTTACCCCACGGCGAAATCGCAATCGCCACAATAAACACCAAAAATAGTGCCACGGCCAACATATAGAACCAGCCAAAATTCTGGGTGATGCTGGCTAAGACGCTTGCAAAAAAATCGCCCGCTAATTCTGGGTTACTCAGTGTGCCAAGAATAATGAACAATATGACCGAGATTGCGGGGATAAAGACAGGCAGCAATAAGGTTGATTTTAACGCGGTTTTTGAAACGGACATATCTATTAAAAGGCTCTGTTAGCGAAAGTAGGCTTACCGTAACAAATATTGATTTGATTTAGGAACTGATTGGGCCGCCGTCTAAAGAATAACGTAAAGTATCCTCTTTTCTAAACCTGCCAGGCCTGGTATGTCCTGCGGCCTTATAAAACAATGTGAGCGCAGGATGACTTACGTTTTGAATACCTTCTTAATACGTGTTAACGAATTTTAACGTCTTCACAACTCGTAAAAACTCCCTGATTCTATGCCCTAAGTTGTAAACTACGTATTGTAGTTAAAATCGATTTGAAAACGCCCTATAAAAGCACCTATAAAAGTGCCTACAAAATCCACACCTATATTGAGAAGAATTGAATGCCACACAGCCCAAGTCAGAACGCCCATGCCGCCCAGAACGCGCCCGAACAAACTCAATCCCCAAATAACCTAGCCGCCTTTATCTGGTCTTTAGCCGATCTATTGCGCGGCGATTTTAAACAGAGTCAATACGGGCGTATTATCTTGCCGTTTACCCTATTACGCCGTTTAGAAGGCGTATTAGAAGCCACTAAACCGGCGGTATTAGCTGAGCATCAACGCATTCAAGCGATGGATTTATCAGAAGAGGTGCAAGAGAAGTTTCTACTGCGTGCCTCAGGCGATCTCTCCTTTTATAACCTCTCTAAAATGGATCTCTCTAAACTCGGTGAATCGGATATAAAAGCCAATCTAGAATCTTATATTCAAGACTTTTCTAAAGACGCCCGTGAGATTTTTGAACACTTTAATATTGCAGAATTAATCGGCAAGTTAAATGACGCCAACTTGCTCTACAAAATTATTCAAAAAATTAAAGCCACCGACCTAAGTCCTCAGGCCATCTCAAATCACGAGATGGGTCTGGTGTTTGAAGAACTCATTCGCCGTTTTGCCGAAAGTTCTAATGAAACCGCCGGCGAGCACTTTACCCCGCGCGACATCGTACGCCTCACCACCTCGTTGGTGTTTACCGAAGATGGCGATGCATTGAGCAAGCCAGGCATCATCCGCACCATATACGATCCGACAGCGGGTACAGGCGGGTTCCTCTCATCGGGTATGGAATATGTGCATGAGTTTAATCCCTTAGCCGTCATGCGCGCCTATGGTCAAGAGTTGAACCCCGAGTCCTATGCCATTTGTAAGGCCGATATGCTCATAAAAGGCCAAGAGGTCAGCAATATCAAACTCGGCAATACACTCTCTAATGACCAACTGTATGCCGATCAATTTGACTATATGCTCTCTAATCCGCCGTTTGGTGTCGATTGGAAAAGGATTGATGGCGAAATTAAAGACGAACATAGTTTGAAAGGCTTTGACGGCCGATTTGGCCCAGGTCTGCCCAGAGTGTCCGATGGGTCACTGCTGTTTTTAATGCACCTCATTAGCAAACTGCGCGATCCGCAAACAACACTCCATTCAGCCAAGGATCAATCCCCTGGTGTGACGGGCGGGCGTATTGGCATTATCCTCAACGGTTCACCGTTGTTTACTGGGGGCGCGGGGTCAGGCGAGTCCGAGATTCGGCGTTATATTTTAGAAGCCGATCTGCTCGAAGCGATTATCGCCTTACCCACCGATATGTTTTATAACACTGGCATTGCCACCTATATTTGGGTGCTCTCCAATAAAAAAGCGACTGAACGTAAAGGCAAAGTACAACTGATTAATGGCGTCAATCTATGTGGCAAAATGCGCAAATCATTAGGCTCTAAACGTAATGTCATGGACGAATCCGACATTGCCACCATTGTCCGCAGTTACGGCGCGTTTGCCGAGGTCGATAATCAACTGTTGGACAAACCCACAGAGGCCAAAAGCAATCGCGGTCGACAGTCGGCCAACCCTAAAGTCGAAGCCGCCAAAACCTTCTCCAGTAAAATCTTCGCCAGTCATCAGTTTGGCTATAGACGTATTACCATCGAACGCCCACTGCGCGAGTCCTATCAGTTTAGTGATGAATCCATTGCCACATTACGGTTTGCGGCCAAACCTTTATTAGCACCAATGCAATGGATTTATGCCGAATTTGCAACTGACCAGGCCTGGTCAGTTGCGTTGGACTGTGAACATTACGGTGTGTTAAGTGGTTTAGACCTAGAAATTCGTGCGCATATTAAAAGCCACTTTAGCGAACTCAAAGAGAAACAGATTAAAGACCTGTTAGACCCGAAAACGTGGCAGAACCAAAAACAGATCATGCTCAAAGCCCAACAGTTACAGAGCGTTATAGGTTCTGAAGCGCATCATGATATGAACGACTATGAACAATTGCTTAAAAAGGCCTGTAAACAACTCGATTTAAGTTTAGATATTAAAGAGAAAAAGCAGATTGTCACCGCGATCAGCTGGAAAAACCCCGATGCTGAAAAAGTCATTWAAAAAATCCATAAAACAAACTCAACGCCTGCGAATCCAAATTACGGTCTGTTTGACGTTAATGGTGTCACCATCGAATACAAAGCCGATGGCGATCTGCGTGACAATGAAAACGTCGGCTTAGATCCAAGCCAAACCGTCAACGATATTAATGAAGCCTACTTTGCTAAAGAAGTCTTACCGCATGTGCCCGATGCTTGGATAGATGCCAGTAAAAAAGACGCCAAAGACCAAGAAATTGGGATTGTCGGTTATGAAATCCCGTTTAACCGCCATTTTTACCAATACCAACCGCCACGGGATTTGATTGAGATTGATGCGGATTTGGATTTGGTTTCGGCTGAAATTATGGACTTGTTACGTGAGGTGCATTCTTAAATGATTTTGCATTCAGAAGACAGGGATTTGAACCACGAAGACACGAAGTCACGAAGGAAATATAAAGCTTATCCGAGTTATAAGGATTCTGGGGTTGAGTGGGCTAATGTCTTGCCATCGCATTGGAGGCGAGTGAGTTTGCGTTGGGTTTCGAAAATGTATGCTGGTGGAACGCCATCAAAGAATATTGAAGAATATTGGGAGGATGGAACAGTGCCTTGGTTGAATTCAGGTGCAGTAAACCAAGGTTTGGTTGCCGAAGCGTCGACATATATTACTCAGAATGCTTACAAAAATAGTAGTGCGAAATGGATACCTAAAAATGCTTTGGTTATGGCGTTAGCAGGCCAAGGTAAAACTAAAGGCATGGTTGCTCAGTTAGGATTTGACACAACATGCAATCAATCTATGGCTGCAATTGTTCCTAATGCATTGTCTGATTCACGATATTTATTTTGGTGGTTAACCTTTAATTACCAAAACATTAGGAACATGTCTGGAGGTGATAATCGCGATGGTTTGAATCTTGAACTTCTGGGCAATATTGAATGCCCAATTCCGACTGATGAAGAAAAAGATAAAATTGCTAATTTCCTCGATCACGAAACCGCCAAAATTGATCTGTTAATTGAAAAACAACAACAGCTCATTCAACTGCTCAAAGAAAAACGCCAAGCGGTCATTAGCCACGCCGTCACCAAAGGCCTCAACCCCAATGTTCCTATGAAAGAGTCAGGAGTAGAGTGGCTGGGTGAAGTTCCAGTAGATTGGAGTACGACCCCTCTAAAGTTGGTGGTGAGAACAAGGAAGGGTGTTGCATTCAAGTCAGTAGATTTTTGTGAAGTTGGTATACGAGTTGTTAAAGCGAGTGATATTAAAAAGAAAACCATTCGAGCAACAGATGTATTCCTACCAGAAAGATTTGAATATGAATATCCGAAGGCATTATTGAATTCAAGCGATATTATTTTGAGTACAGTGGGGAGTAATCCCGAGGTGAAAAATAGCGCAGTCGGCCAAATAGGTATGGTGCCAAAAGAGCTAACTGGTAGCTTGTTAAATCAGAATACAGTTGTTTTCGATCCTGATGAAACCAAATTATTACGAGAATACTTATTTTATATTCTGCAAATGGAAGGCTATCGAGATCATTTAGACCTTCATGCTCATGGAACGGCTAACCAATCAAGCCTAAGTATTTCTGACATGTTGAATTTCAGTATTTGTTTTCCACCAATTGAAGAGCAGACGGAAGTTTGTACTTACTTACGAAAGCAGGAGCAAAAGCTCAGTGATTTAGAATTAAGGTCTAGAGATTCTGAAACTCTATTAAGAGAACGCCGAACAGCCCTAATCTCCGCCGCAGTCACCGGAAAAATCGATGTCAGAGATTGGCAAGCCCCTAAAGTCTAGTCAGCTTGGTTGCCACATACCGTGCGGGAATGCAGAGCAAGTTCAACGGTGAATAAGGGAGTTGGATTCCCACGCAGTGCATGGGAATCAGAAAATAAGGTGTTTGAAACCAACCAGGCCTGGTCATATTTTACAAACATCTTGTCTTCGTGACTTCGTGCCTTCGTGGTGAACTCTCTCATTCCCACGTTTAGCATGGAAACCAGATAACTAATTCAGTCATTGCGAGGAACGCAGTGACGTGGCAATCCATAGCTTACGGCGAAGTACGGCATTTAGACGAATTCCATGGATTGCTTCGCTTCGCTCGCAATGACGGGGTGGGAGAATGTTCTCTCTCCCACGCTTTGCATGGGAACCAGAAAAAAAGGTGCTTGAATTCAACCAGGCCTAGTGATGTTTTATAAACGTCTTTTCTTCGTGTCTTCGTGACTTCGTGGTGAACTCTCTCGTTCCCACGCATAGCATGGGAACCAGAAGGTCAGAATACATAAAAACAAAGCCACCAGGCCTGGTCATATTTTACAAAGGTCTTTTCTTCGTGACTTAGTGCCTTCGTGGTGAATTCTCTCGTTCCCACACATAGCACGGAAACCAGAAAAAACAGAATCAAAAGAGCGATAAAAACAGGATAACCGTTATGGCAGATAAAGCCACAGAGTTCACTTTTCAAAATGAGATGATTCAACAACTATTGGCGAATGGTTGGTTATTGGGGAAACCCGAAAACTACAATCGTGAATTGGCGTTGTATTCAGAAGATCTATTGGGTTTTGTGAAAGAGACTCAAGATGAACAGTGGCAAAAATTCTGTCAGCTTTATCCGCATAATCCAGAGCAAAGTTTTTTAGAACGCGTGGCATCTCAGTTAAATAAAGCCGACCCGAATGCGGTCAATAAAGAGCTACGTACCTTTGGTACTTTAGGGGTGTTGCGCCATGAGTTACGGGATAGAGGCACACGCTTTAGTCTGTGTCAGTTTAAACCTGAGCATGATCTAAACCCCGATACCTTGCACCGTTATCAACAAAACCGTTGCCGCGTGGTGCCTGAGTTGGTGTATAGCCCTTGGGCAACCGCGGCACACGAAGCGGAAACTGGCAACAAAGCCCAGGCCTGGCGAATTGATTTGGTCTTGTTTGTGAATGGCTTGCCGATTGTGACTTTGGAGTTAAAATCGGAGTTTAAACAGGCGGTGCAAAATGCCATTAAACAGTATAAAACGACACGTTTTGCGATTGATCCCGTTACTAAAAAACCAGAACCTTTACTGACCTTTAAACGCGGTGCTTTGGTGCATTTTGCAGTGAGCCAGTATGAAGTCTATATGGCGACCAGACTGGAAGGTGCTAATACCTTCTTTTTGCCTTTAGTCGTCGTGTAAAGGAAGGTGGCGCGGGTAATGATGTGCCTGAGGATGTCAACCAATAC
>VCMI01000014.1 GCA_006222135.1 Thiomicrorhabdus sp.
TTGCAGAGTATTCAGAAGTGGGTGCGGCGGCAGTTGATGGAACTGCAAGAAGAAGGCTATCAATTACTGGTTTGGTAATACAACCAACTCTAACTTTCTGCCCCCATAAAAAAAGGCGCTGTTAATTCAATATTAACAGCGCCTTTTTTGTACTTTGTGTCCCGTCCTAAAATAAGTTGACACATTGGAGACTTATTAATGGATACCCCCCATAAGAAGCGAAGCCAGCGTGATTACACCCTAGGCTTTAAATTATCAGTCATTGAGCAAGTAGAAAAAGGCCTCTTTACCTACAAGCAAGCTCAAAAGCATTACGGCATCCAAGGTCGTAGCACAGTATTAACGTGGTTACGAAAACATGGTAATCTTGATTGGACAAAACTCCACAAGGAAACCATCGTGTCAAATCCTAAAGCTAAGCCAGAACCTGAAACACCTATTCAAGCAATTAAGCGCTTAGAGCGCCAACTATCCGATGAGCAGTTAAAAAACAGTATCCTTAATGATATGGTCGATTTACTCGATCAACAGTATGGAACGCAGCTCAGAAAAAAGCACTTAGCCAAACAATTGAAACAAGACGGCGTCAAAAAGAAATCACCTTAACGCATGCTTGTCAGCTGTTTGGCTTCTCAAGGCAAGGATATTATCAATCTCGAATACGAGAGCATAAGCGCTATCATCAGTGGAAACAAATAGAGACGATTGTTTTAGACATAAGACGTTCTTTACCAAAACTAGGCACCCGAAAACTCTATTATTTAATCAAGGATACACTCGAATCTTTAGATATAAAGATTGGTCGAGATGGCCTGTTTAACTGCCTTAGAGGTCTTGGACTGCTTGTTCGTCCAAAACGGAGTTACACCAAAACAACCAACAGTAAACACTGGATGAAAAAGCATCCCAATAAATATGTTCGAAAAGAGTTAAGTGCGCCAGATCAGGCGTATGTAAGTGACATAACCTATGTTGAAAGTGAAGAAGGCGTTCATTATCTATCCTTAGTGACAGATGCCTATTCAAGAAAGATCGTGGGTTATAAACTAAGCTTAGACATGAAAGCAGAGAACGTCGTGCAAGCCTTTGAAAAAGCGGTTAAAGGCAAGTACTACAAGAATCAATTAATGCATCACTCTGATAGAGGCTCACAATACTGCTCGGAGCGTTATCAATCCAGCTTAAGAAGGCATGGGGTAGTGCCTTCTATGACTGATGGTTATGACTGCTATCAAAACGCATTGGCCGAACGAGTGAATGGAATATTGAAGCAGGAGTTTTTACTTTATAAATGCAAAACATTTAAAGAGCTAAAAGCTCTGATCAAAGAGTCAATCAGGCTTTATAATGAATGCAGGCCGCATCTGAGTCTTGGAATGAAAACTCCAGACGAAGTGCATAAAAAAGGCCAGTTATTAACATAACTGACCTCATAAAATCGTCAACCTATTTTAGGACGGGACATTGAACCTTATCATCTTAATAAGGGTTTTAATAAGCCACCCTACGCTCACATCTCTTTTGGAAGGCCGCAGGACATGCCCTACCTTTGTAAAGCCGCAGGCCAGGCCTGGTAACGCATTTATCTAAGGCTTATTGATCGTTTGTTGTGCTAATAAAAGGTCTAGCTTTTGGTGTAAGGCCGATATCTCAGACTCTATACGGTTTTCATAACTCTCTTGCACACTCTTCTCATCGTTAAGTGTTCCCTTACTATTTTCAGCTTCCATTTTTTTGTGCTCTTCATCCAACACTTCGACCACAATACCAATCATCATATTTAAGAAGACGAATGCTGAGAAGAAAATAAAGGTAATGAAGTAGATCCAACTCAAACCATATAACGTCATCGCTTCATACATGACATCCGTCCAATCTTCAAAGGTCGCGACGCGGAACAGTGTTAGTAAAGAGACCCCTAAATCGCCCCATAAAGCCGGATTTAAAGTGCCAAATAACATATTACCAATGACCGCATAGAGATAGAAAATGATAAACATTAATAATGCGACATAACCCATTCTAGGCATTGCTGAGATTAAGGCATTGACCAAAACGCGTAATTCTGGAATAAAAGAGATCAGACGCATCACCCTGAAGAGACGCAACATACGCGCGACCAATGCATATTGGGAATCATCTAACGGAATTAAGCTGACCGCAACAATGATAAAGTCGAAGATATTCCAACCTTTTTTAAAGAAGTCTTTAAACCGTTTTTCGGCCGCCATGCGGATGGAAAGTTCTATGACAAAAAATAGCGTCACGGCATAGTCTAAAAATCGTATACCACCATCCAGTAGAGGATGTAGTTCATAGGTTCGCACTCCGATCATCAGAGATGAAAAAACAATCACGCCTATGACAAATAGCTCGAATATTTTGTTGTCACGAATATTTTGAAAACGTGCCTGGAACAATTCCCAACTCATTTTTAACTCCACTCTTATTTATAATGATTTACCGTTAAAAGAAGAACTCTACACAGCAATCAGGCTTTTCTTAAATTTTGGCTATTTTACTGTATTCGCATTTTAAAATAGTTGTTAAAATAGCTTTTTTAAAATTGAACGACAATTCGAATTACCTCAACGAAAAATAGGAATATACAATGGCTAAAATTACGGTAGTAGGACAAGGTGAATGCGAGTTTGACGGAGAATTTTCAATGTTAGAAGCATTGGATGAGAGCGGCTTTGATATGCCTTATAGCTGTCGTGGTGGTAATTGTGGTGCCTGTAGCGTTCGTCTAATTTCTGGTGAAGTAGTAAAGATTCAAACGCCTGTTTATGAGCCTGGTGAAGGCGAAATTCTAACCTGTAGCTGCATTCCTGTTAGTGACGTGGTTATTGAGCTAATCTAAGCTAGCGGACATCAACTAAAATAAACTGACCAGGCCTGGTATGTCCTGCGGCTTTACAAAGTTATGTGAGCGCAAGGCATGTCCTGCGGCCTTATATAATGAGGTGAGCGCAGAATCAGTTTGATTAGGCCTAAATTTTAGACAAAAAAAGCCCCAAACAAATGGGGCTTTTTGACTTTACAATCAAGTCATATCAAACAGTTTAAGTAACTCTTATTTGATTTTGTTTAACTCTCTTTGTGCAACCGCTACTGGCAATGGGATATAACCATCTTTAGCAACATCTTCCTGACCTTTTTCTGAAAGAACCAACTTAAGGAATTCTTTAACAACAGGCTCTAGAGGCTTGTTAGGTGCTTTGTTTACGTAAACGTAAAGTAGACGAGCTAGAGGGTATGTACCGTCAACGGCGTTCGCTGGGTTAGCTTCAATAAAAGCGCCACCGTCTTTCTTAGTTAGAGGAACTGCTTTAACACCGGCCGTTCTATAACCAATACCTGAATAACCGATACCGTTTAATGAAGCTGAAACAGACTGTACAACAGATGCTGAACCAGGTTGCTCATTTACAGAAGACTTATAATCACCTTTACAAAGCGCTTTCTTCTTGAAGTAACCATAAGTTCCAGAGACCGAGTTACGACCGTAAATCTGGATACTCTTATTGGCTAATTGACCCGAAATACCAGTATCACCCCATGTTGTGATATCCGCTTTAGTACCACACTTACGTGTTGAAGAGAAAATCGCATCAACCTGAGGAATAGACAGACCTTTAATTGGGTTGTTCTTATGGACGTAAACCGCTAAAGCATCAATTGCTACTGCAACTTTAGTTGGCTTATAACCATGTTTTTCCTCAAACATCGCCATTTCTTTACTCTTCATCTGACGACTCATAGGTCCGATGTTAGAAGTACTTTCAGTCAATGCTGGCGGAGCCGTAGAAGAACCTGCCGCTTGAATTTGGATATTAACATTAGGGTAAGTACGCTTGAATTCTTCAGCCCACAATGTCATTAAGTTAGCCAATGTATCTGACCCTACAGAAGAAAGGTTCCCAGAAACACCTGATACTTTTTGGTAAGGGGCTAATGCCGTTTCACTTGCATAAGAAACTGACGGTGCCGCTAAAGTTGCGACTGTAAGGCCTAATGCCATAACGATTTGAGATTTTTTCATCTTATTGCTCCAGAAGGATTTGTAAACACAATTTCATTTAATTCGAGGGCTATTCTAGAGTAGCTTCATAAAACTACGTTGACAGAAATATGACAAATATATGACACTCTATTTCACAATCACTAAAGATAACAAACACACTCTTTTATACATAAAAGCAACACTCATCAAGTAATTGTCAAAAAAGTATAATATTTCTTTTGATGAAGTTTATTTTTATATACAATCCACCAACATAATATTAATCAAATAATAGAGTCTAAATTTTTATGGAACTTCAAAACATAAATGACCTAGAAAAAGCGGCCCTAAGGGGTCGTAAAGAGATGCTGCGTTTTGGTGTCGCTCTGCTTTTCATCATTGGAATCATCCTCTTTACCGCGGGCATGCAAAATGGAACAGGGGTAATCAGCGTTGAACTCGTGGTGGCCGCCATGATTGGTGGCTATATGGCACTTAATATTGGTGCCAACGATGTGGCTAACAATGTTGGACCTGCGGTTGGTTCAAAAGCTTTAACCCTGACTGGCGCTATTATAATAGCGGCGATTTTTGAATCCGCGGGTGCCTTGATTGCCGGTGGAGACGTTATCAGCACGATTAAGAAAGGCATTATCGATCCTGGATTAATCGATGACCCACAGACCTTTATCTGGTTAATGATGGCCGCACTATTGGCCGCGGCGTTATGGTTAAACATCGCGACAGCATTGGGCGCACCGGTTTCTACCACACACTCGATTGTAGGCGGTGTTTTAGGCGGTGGTATCGCCGCTGCAGGTTGGGACATTGCGAACTGGAGCCAAGTGGGGGCCATCGCCGCGAGTTGGGTTATTTCACCTCTATTAGGTGGTCTAGTTGCGGCAGGGTTCCTGATGTGGATTAAACGCAGTATCACCTATAAAGACGATATGGTCAGCGCGGCCAAGAAAACCTTACCGCTGTTAATTGCAATAATGGCTTGGGCTTTCTCAACCTACTTGGTTATGAAAGGTCTGAAAAAGATCTGGAAGGTCGATTTTGAAATTGCCCTATTAATTGGTTTCGGGGTTGCGATTGTGGCCTACCTGATTGTTCGACCACTGATAACACGTCAAGCAAACTACTTGCAAAACAGCAAACACAGTGTCAATAAATTGTTTACCATCCCGTTAATTTTTGCAGCAGCTTTATTAAGCTTCGCACATGGTGCTAACGATGTCGCCAATGCCGTTGGCCCACTGGCTGCGATTAACGATGCTATTAGTTCGCAAGGCGTCCATACTAAGGCTGAAATTCCTTTATGGATTATGGTGATTGGTGCGATTGGTATCAGCTTAGGGTTACTCTTATTCGGTCCTAAGTTGATTCGTACCGTCGGCTCTGAAATCACTGAACTCGATCAAATGCGAGCCTATTCAGTAGCAATGGCGGCGTCTATCACAGTGATTATTGCGTCACAACTTGGCCTCCCCGTCAGTTCAACCCACATTGCCGTGGGGGGTATTTTTGGGGTAGGCTTCTTGCGTGAATATTTAAAGCGTAGTTATGCTAAAGCCATTCAAGAGATCAAAGACCACCACATGGGAGAGGACGAAGAAGAAGTCAACGCTTACATTCGACGTTTCGCGAATGCACCCATCGCTGAAAAGAAATATATGCTTTCACAACTTAAGGGAAAAGAAGCTGAAGTTGAGCTAAGCAAGAAAGAGCGTAAGAGCTTAAACAAGGTTTACCAAACTGAACTGGTTAAACGCTCTGCATTCCTAAAAATTGTGACAGCCTGGGTCATTACCGTCCCAGCTTCCGCTGGAATGGCAGCACTGATCTACTTTGCGATTCGCGGCATGATGATTCCGTAATGCTTAACCATTAAGCTTTACAAAATATAGGCATAAAAAAGGGAGCTTCAGCTCCCTTTTTTATGCTCGATGGTAATACATTACGAGTTGACCAATAGTGAGTTCCAACCAATAAAACCTATAAAACGACCCTGCGCTCACATGATTTTGTAATGCCGCAGGACATGCCAGGCCTGGTGGATTATTAAAATTAGCTAGACATACCTCCGCTTAACCTATAGGCTTCGGGCGTGCTATAAGGGTCATAAAGAATAGGCGAGCGGGAAAACTTCGTGACTTCGAGTCTGTGTGGTTAAAGGTTCACGTTACAAACTCTAATCAAAGTCTGCACTCCCTATTGAACAACGATATCCAGTGGGAAGTCGCATCTAAAAAAACTGCCTTTACCAACAACGCTCTCAACATTCAAAGTAGCTCCGTGCTGTTCTAAAGCATGTTTAACAATTGACAATCCAAGTCCAGTACCGCCGGTCACTCGAGAACGGTCTTTGTCAACGCGATAAAAACGTTCGGTTAAGCGAGGGATATGCTCAGCCGCGATACCCAAACCTTGGTCTTTAACCTCGTAGTGCGCGCCTTCTTTATCCAAATACCAACGAATCGTTATATTGCCACCTTCAGGAGAATAACGAACCGCATTCGCTACCAGGTTCATGAAAACACTCTTCAGTGGTTCGGTATGGCCTTGTAACTTTAAGTTGGGGGTTATTTCAAAGATAATATGATGTGCATCACTTCCAAGCTGGCGAGCCTCAATACTGATATTCTGTAAAATTTCTGGAACATCGACAATACTGGCTTCGGCCGTAATGGAGTCGGACTCCATTGAGGAAAGGATTAAGAGGTCTTCGATAATCGATTGCATACGATTAGATTGGTTTTCCATGTGTTCTAAAGGCGTTTTCCAGAGGAGCTGTTGTTCTCCCGGCATATCCTGCATCAACTCAAGGTAGCCTTTCAAAACCGTTAAAGGGGTTCTTAATTCATGTGAGGCATTAGCGATAAAATCACGCCTGATTTGAGCCAACTGATAAAGTTCGGTAATATCTCTGACCACCAATAATTTATGGCTCTCAAAGTAAGAAATTATTTTGAGTTCAAAAGTACGTTGTTTGCCCTGCAACGAGTTCAAAATAAGCGCATCTTGGTAATCGGTGAGTTTCAAATATTCAATAAATTCAGGTTGGCGAATAATACCTTCGACTTTACGACCTCTGTCCTGTCGACGTAACCCAAGCATTGATTGTGATGGCAGATTAAACCACTCAATATAGTTATCCTGATCCAGTGAAACGATTGCATCCGGAATCTGCATCGAAGCCGCTTTAAACTGTTCTGATTTATACAGTTGTAAATCAGCGTGCTTTTCAAGCGCACGCTGTTTTTTTGAGACCAGATAACTTAACTCACTCCACAAACCAGAAGCTGGCGGAAAAGTCGCCTGACTCCCCCTTTCATCCATCTTTCAAACTTCCGCATACTCCATAACTGCCGTCCCATATAGGAAAAAAGATATAAGACAAAGCAGATAATCCAAGCATTGGTCAGCCAGGCGATAAACAGCATAATCCAGGCACTGGTGATAATCCAGGTGAGTTCTCGTTTAACGCCACTGGAGAGCATCGCTTAAGCGCCTATCACTGAGAAACGATAGCCTGAGCCACGAATGGTTTGAATATAATCTGCGACCTCTAGGGGTTCCAACAGCTTACGCAGACGCCTAATGTGCACATCGACCGTTCGGTCTTCAACCACCACATTGGTGCCCCAAACTTCGCCCAATAACTGGCTACGCGAGAAGACGCGATTTGGATGAGTCATGAAAAAGTGAATCAATCTAAATTCAGAAGGCCCTAGAGTGACTTCTTTTTGATCAACAAAAAAACGGTGGCTGGTTAAATCCAACTGCATTTTGCCCGACTCGATTCGATCCGTTAGAGGTTTGTCCGACAATTGGCGGCGTAATAAGGCTTGCACGCGAGCGATTAAGGCACGAGGTGAAAAAGGCTTCACCACATAATCATCTGCCCCCGAATCAAAGCCTTTAACCTGATCTTCTTCTTCACCACGTGCTGTGAGCATAATAATGGGTAAAGACTGTGCCTGACTGTTCTGGCGTACTTTTTGAGCAAAGTCGACTCCAGACATACCCGGTAGCATCCAATCTAGTAAAATCAGATCAGGCTTATCTTCCAGAGCGATTTTCCAGCCAGTTTCTGCGTCAGGTGCTTCACGCACCAAGTAGCCAGAAGCGCTTAAAGTGAACTTTAACATATCACGAATAGCCGCTTCATCTTCTATAATCAGGATTATCTGTTGACTCATTTAGCTTCCTTATTGAAACTTCTAGACATTTTAAGTCCTACTCTTTAACACCATCTAAAAACTCACTTAATTTTATGGCGTCCATATTTCGGATATCTCGCCCTTCAACTAAATAAACAACACTTTCAGTTAGGTTCACGACATGATCCGTAATGCGCGCACAGGCTCTAACCGCATAAATCATCTCCATTAAATGCTCAGGAGAGGATTCAGCCTTTCCAAAAGCCTCCTGAATGTCAGCTAATGAATTTTTTAGGACAATGTCCATCCTTTCTTGATCATCTACTATATCAATARTTTCTGATAAATCTAAACATGAAAATGCATTTAGGGATCTTTTCAAGTTCTCCACACCGCATGAAGCAATCTCAACCACCCCTTTAAAACCCGGTAAGCTCGAGCATGCAATACCTTGCTTAGCCATTCTTGAGGCGAGTCTTGAAGCAATCACCGCCTCATCACCAATACGCTCTAAATCGACCGCCATGCGAATTGAAATAATGATCAAGCGTAGATCAGAGGCTCTTGGTTGCTGTCTTGCCAAAACCATCGCACAAAGACGGTCTATTTCCATCTCTACTCTATTGACGATTTTATCCAGTTGCTTAATTTTTTTAGCAAGCGTTCTATCATCACAGTTTGTCGCTTCTAATAAATAATCAAGCTGCCTCTCGACCAAACCGCCCATTTCGAGCACTTGATTAAATAATGCTTCTAAATTACGATTAAGCTGTCCTGAAATATGCTCATTAAACTGTCCTCTTTCCATGATCCTCTCCTCAAATTTATACAATGACCGATTCTGACTGATAAAGAAATCGATTCAATTAGCCATAACGACCGGTAATGTAGTCCTCTGTACGCTTTACGGACGGATTCGTAAATAAGTTATCGGTAGAGGAATATTCAATCAACTCCCCCATATACATAAAAGCGGTGTAATCAGAAACACGTGCCGCTTGCTGCATATTGTGGGTGACGATCAGTATAGTGAAATCTTTTTTCAGTTCAAATATAAGCTCTTCAATCGCTAAGGTTGAAATAGGATCCAGTGCTGAGGTCGGCTCATCCAACAACAATACATCTGGCTTAATGGCAATAGCACGCGCAATACATAACCTTTGCTGCTGTCCACCCGACATAGCAAGCGCATTATCATCCAAACGATCTTTAACCTCTTCCCATAGGCCAGCACTTTTTAAAGCCCACTCTACGGCCTCATCCAGTAAGGCCTTATCTTTAATGCCCAATAGTCTTAGACCGTAACAAACATTTTCATAGATTGACTTCGGAAATGGATTTGGCTTTTGGAAAACCATCCCCACACGACGACGCAATGCGGAGACATCCATCTGTTTGTCATACATATCATCACCGTGTAGGGTCATCTCACCTTCCACACTCACGATATCAATCAAATCATTCATGCGATTGAAACAACGCAATAAGGTCGACTTTCCGCAACCAGAAGGACCGATAAAAGCGGTTACTCTGTTTTCTGGCACCTGCATATTCACATTCATCAACGCTTGCTTATCACCATAATAAAGATTCCAGTTTTTGACTTCTATGGCAATTTTATCATTGTCCAATGATAAAGCTTTATTCGACCCATCTAATGTGATATTCATTTTTGTTACACTCATGATTTGACTCATCTCTTTTTGTTCGAATCTAGTCCGTTAACCCGTGGTATAACAGAATAGTAAAAATTTCATTACTGTGTTCAGAAAACCGTTATAAGCGGTTCTTCATTAACCTTCTAGCGCTTTATATTTTTCGCGTAGACGGTTACGAATACTAATCGCGCCTAAGTTTAATGACACAATAATAATCACTAGTAGCAGTGATGTTGCATAAACCAATGGTTGAGCCGCTTCAACGTTAGGGCTCTGGAAACCGACATCATAAATATGGAAACCTAAATGCATGAATTTATTTTCTAGATGAATAAAAGGTGCCATGGTATCAATCGGTAATTCGGGTGCAAGCTTGACCACCCCCACCAACATTAACGGTGCTACCTCACCTGCCGCACGGGCAATTGCTAGAATTAATCCCGTCATAATGGCAGGCGTTGCCATCGGTAAAACAATCTTCCAGATCGTTTCCGCTTTGGTGGCTCCTAATGCTAAGCCACCTTCACGCAAAGCCATTGGGATACGCGACAAGCCTTCCTCTGTCGAGACAATCACCACCGGCAAGGTTAATAAGGCCATCGTTAAAGAAGCCCAAAGCAACCCAGGTGTTCCGAAAGTTGGACTCGGTAACGCATAACCGTAGAATAGTTCATCAATTGAGCCCCCTATAATATAGACGAAGAAACCAAGGCCAAATATACCGAATACGATGGAAGGCACACCTGCCAGGTTGTTAATGGAGATGCGAACTAAACGTAATACCACTCCATCTTTAGCATACTCACGCATATAGATGGCCGCAACAACGCCCATTGGCGTCACAAACACCGTCATCAATAATACCATCACGATAGTACCAATCATGGCTGGAAAAATACCGCCTTCGGTATTCGCTTCACGTGGGTCATCGCTAATGAAATGACCGATCGCACTGAAGAAAAAGCCAAGCTTTTCAACATAACTCATATTATTAGGTTGCCAGAACTGGACAACCTTTGCAACGGGCACCCTTAATATTTGCCCGTTACTAATGGTGAGAGCAACCTCGCCTAAAGTCTCTTTTTGATCATATAAAACTTTCACTTCAACTTGATAAGCTACAAACGTTTTTTGAAATTCAGCACGTTCTGCTTTTATACGACTCTCATCCGCTGGCGTAAAGTTCCCCTTGATACGAAGTTTTTTCTCTTCAAAACGGAGGTTTTCAATCTGTTTATTGACGGTCCCCATATCATACTTTTCAATCGAGTTTATCGCGGCATGAAGTGCTTTACCTTTAGCCACCTGTGCTTGTAATTCTGTACGAATCTGCTTTGGATCAGTGGTCGTCTTACCATTCAACGTAAAGGATGAAAAATGACCGTAAACATTACCATACTCATAACGTTCAATAACGACGGCGTCCTTCGCTAAGGTTTCCATTTTGCCCTGAACATTTTTAGAACTAACCCATTTAAAATCAATCCCGAAAACATCACGGTTACCCATCTTTATAAGGTATTGTGGAATGAGTGTCTTTGTGCCTGATTTTTCAACCACCACTTTGTTTTTAGATTCATGCAACTCACCCATTACCCGGGTTGTTTCAATATTAGGGCCACTAATATTAAATTCATACACCGGATGAGGCCAAAAATGCGCCAAACCCTTATAAGAGATCATCGCTAACAGACTCAAAACCAATACCACACTGATACTGACCGTTGAAGCACTTAGCCAGATCCAATGCTCGCCTTTGTTTAACCATTCTTTCATTATGACTCTCCTACAATGAACCGTATTTACGTCGCATACGCTGTCTGACGACTTCTGCTAACGTATTAAACACAAAGGTAAAAATAAACAGCACGAGGCCGGCTAAGAATAAAACTCGATAATGCGAACTTGAGACCGCGGCTTCAGGCATTTCAATAGCCAGGTTGGCCGCCAAGGTTCGCATCCCTTCAAATAAATTCATTTCCATCAGAGGGGTGTTACCAGACGCCATTAAGACAATCATCGTTTCACCAACGCCTCGGCCAAAGCCCAGCATAACAGCTGAAAAGATCCCAGGACTGGCGGTTGGGATCACCACACCAATCAGGGTTTGCCAACCACTGGCACCCAGAGCAAGCGAGCCATTCACCAGATAAGTAGGGACGTTATAGATGGCATCTTCAGTCACCGAGAAAATGGTCGGAATCAAAGCAAAGCCCATCGCAAACCCGATCACCATCGCATTACGTTGATCAAAATCAATGCCAGCGCTGAAGGTTAACCAATGACGCATATCGCCATTAAACCAAGCGTCCTCCATGGGTATACTCATCTGCATGGAGAACCACCCCAAAAAAACCACCACGGGAATCATTAGAAGAGCACGTTTCCCTAAGGGTACTCTGTTACGAATCGCTTTAGGCAGTCGCGTCCAGCCATAACCAAACACAATAACGCCGACCGGAACCACAATTAAAAGGGCAAAGAACCCGGGTAGATTCTGTTCCATATGGGGTGCGAGCCACAGACCAGCCAAAAACCCTAAAATAACCGTTGGTAGAGCTTCAATCATTTCAATCGTAGGTTTGATCCATTGACGTGTCTGCTTATCCATAAAAAAGGCTGTAAATACCGCGGCCAAGATGGCAATCGGCACGGCAAACAGCATGGCATAAAAAAGCCGCTTTAATCGTGCCGAAAGTCAGTGGCATTAAGGAGAACTTTGGCTCAAAATCGGCACTGGCCGAAGAAGACTGCCAAGTATAAGTCGGTTCTGAATAACCCTCATACCAAACCTTACTCCACAAACTTGAGAAGGAGACATCAGGATGATCATTATCAATATTATACTGGACCAATTCACCCTCTTGCGTTTCAACTAAAGCGCCATCAGAACGAGGCGTCATAACGACTCGGCCAGCCGCTCCTTGAGACACTTGCTGCGTTGATATATGACGTTCAGCCGTTGAGTTATAAAGTTTAAATTGCCCAGCCGCATCCGTGACCGCAAAACCTTTACGCCCTTTTTCGATACCTATCGATTGAATCGCTGAGTCACTGACTTCAAATGAGCGAATGTGTTGCAATGAAAAAATATTATCGTCATCACGTACCGGAAACCACTGATGAACATTACCCTTGTCAGTACCAATCATTAATGAGTAATCGCCTAATAAAAAGCGGATCACGGTTGGTTGTTCACCACTCTCCATTAGGCCAACATGTTGCAATAAGCGTGGCGCTTCTACATCAGATAAGTCGTAGTAGTCTGTTGTGCCATCTTTAGAAATTACATAAAGATTACGTCCATGAGCATCCAGCATTAACCACTTTAGATTCATATTGGATTCAAAATCCACAGATGAATCTTCTTCTAGCGTGATTGAATCACTAAACATAGACTCTGTTTTGGAGAAGGATTTAATGACAACTCGGTTAGACCCTTTAGCCTGATAAGCCATTCTGAGCTCACTGTCTAAAGACTTTATTGCCAAAAACTGAATCGCCGAATCACCGATATCAAGAATTTCTTTACCATATGGATACGTCATCTCAGGGGAGACTAGACGTTCATTATTGGGGTAAGTTATCTGGTAATCATATTTAGCAAGCAGCACACCGCCACCTGAAAGACCGAAGGCAACCAGACTCTGCAACTCATTCACAACCGTAAAACTGGTGATGTTCTGACCTTGCAATGGCAACTCTTTTGTCAATTGAATACTACCATCCGCCAAATCAAAGCCGATTAACTTACCCGACTCAGTCATTCTCATAGCAGAGGACTTATATTCATCCACGCCATAATAGAGGGTTTTTTCAGCATTACCGCCCGGCAAATCATAACGCTGATGCTGTTCAACGCTTGCTGGAACAAATAGCGGAATAACCACATACAATAAAAAGAACATAATCATTAGGACTGCAAAAATCACCCCTATACCGCCAATGGAAACACCCCACTTAACGAGCTTATTTTTTATATTTCTGCGCTGGATTCGCTTTTTGAAGGCCGGCCCCGTTAGAGCGGCCTCCAAAGTCGATTGGGTTTTTCTGTCTGCTGCTGAAGTCATATGCTTTTTAACCTATCTCTTGAGATGACAAGATCTATTAAATTCTATAATTAGTCTAAATCTTGGAAAATTATAATCCTCTAATATGACAGCTAAATGGCAAATCACATAAAACCTAAACACCAGCTGTCACAAAACGGTAACAATTCTATGAAAAAAGCAAAAAGCCCCCCCCCCTTCAAGACCTCCCACCTCCTCTCTGCACCACTAAAAAGAGGCAACGCACCATTACTTTTAACTTTATCGCCTTGAAAACGAACATTGGACGACAGCATGCTTTACATCAAATACTCTAAATTCAATAAGTTAAACTTTTAATAAAAATAATTGGAAATTTGGCACGTTTCAAGCTAACATCATCTAATATTAAATTTTAAATGTATAGCCTAAAAGGATAGCAAGATGTCTCAAGAGATTTTCGACTTAATTAAAGACAATGATGTAGCGTGGGCTGATCTACGTTTTACAGATACACACGGTAAAGAACAACACGTTACTATCCCTGCATCAGCCATTGATGAAGATTTCTTTACTGACGGTGAAACGTTTGATGGCTCTTCTATTGAGGGCTGGAAAGGCATTCATAACTCTGACATGATCCTAATGCCTCAAACAGATGGTTTTGTTTTAGACCCATTCACAAATGATCCTACGATCATTATCCGCTGTATGGTTGTTGATCCTTCAAATATGGAATCTTATGAAAAAGATCCTCGTGGTATCGCTAAGAAAGCAGAAGCCTATTTGAAGTCTACCGGTGTTGCTGATTCAGCTTTCTTCGGCCCTGAACCAGAATTCTTCATCTTTGATGATGTACGTTGGGGTTCAGATATGTCTGGTTCTTTCGTCAAAATTGATGCTGACGAAGCTTCTTGGAACTCAGAAAAAGTATTTGCTGACGGTAACGTTGGTCACCGTCCAAGTGTTAAAGGTGGTTACTTTCCAGTTCCTCCAGTGGATCAGTTGCATGAAGTACGTGCTGACATCTGCGCAATGTCTGAAGCAATGGGGCTGAAAATCGAAGCGCATCACCACGAAGTAGCAACGGCTGGTCAGTGTGAATTAGCGATCGGTGGTAACACCTTGACGGCTAAGGCAGATGAAGTTCAGATCTTGAAATATGCAGTACACAACACAGTGCACGCTTTAGGTAAGACAGCGACTTTCATGGCGAAGCCAATCGTTGGTGACAACGGTAACGGTATGCACATCAATATGTCTTTATCTAAAGATGGTAAGAACATCTTCGCCGGTGACGTCTATGCAGGCCTTTCTCAGGAAGCCATTTGGTACATCGGTGGTCTAATGAAGCATGCTCGTGCATTGAACGCATTCACTAACCCTGGTACAAACTCTTATAAGCGTTTAGTCCCAGGTTTTGAAGCGCCTATCTTATTAGCTTATTCTGGTTCTAACCGTTCTGCGTCTATTCGTATTCCGTATGCACCTTCTGAGCGCTCACGTCGTGTTGAGTTACGTTTCCCAGATCCAATGGCTAACCCATACCTAGCATTCGCTGCTTCGATGATGGCTGGACTTGACGGAATCCTTAATAAGATCGATCCAGGCGCGCCTTCAGAGAAAGATCTTTATGACCTGACTCCAGAAGAAGAAGCCTCTTACGATACGGTTTGTGCGTCATTAGAAGAAGCTTTAGATGCAATGAATGCCGATCGTGAGTTCTTGACAGCTAGCGGCGTATTCACTGATGCGATGCTTGATTCTTATGTTGAGCTAAAAATGGAACACGTTACTCAGTTACGTGCAACAACGCACCCAATTGAGTTCGAACTTTACTATTCTGCATAATCCAGAACAGTAAGACATAAAAAAGCCCGCTTTATGAAGTCACTTCATTATGCGGGCTTTTTTTATGCCTGTAAATTAGAGTTCATTAAAGAGCCCCTACGCTCACATGATACTTTAAGGCCGCAGGACATGCCCTACGCTCACATTGTTTTGTAAAGTCGCTGGACATGCCAGGCCTGGTAAGAATCAATTTGAAACCTTAAGACTTGATCAATATCAGCCTAGCATCAACTTATCCCAAATGGACTGCACTACATCTCGCTGTGCTTGATAACAACTACTGCCTACCAAAGGTTTTTGCTTTTGCAAAGCCACTCGATGATATTTAGAGCGATAAACTTTATAAGCTTCAAGCAAACCATTCACCTCTTTCTGACTCAATAACTCAGCTTCGGCAATCGCTTCGAGAATTCTTAAATTATCACTAAAAGCAGACAGCTTTGGATGTTGATGCGCATAAGCCAATACTAAAAACTGCACCATAAACTCGATATCCACAATACCGCCTCGGCCCTGCTTTAAATCAAACAGCACATCATTGCTTTTATCCAATTCATTTTGCATTCTTAAGCGCATATTCACCACTTCAGTTCGCAAGCTCTCAATCGAACGCTCTTTACATAAAAATTGAGTTTTAAATTTTTCAAAAGCCGCAACTGACTCAGCATCCCCGACCACTGGACGCACTCGTACAAATGCTTGATATTCCCAAGTCCACGCTTTATTTTCTAGATAATTTTTGTAACCTTCAAAATCCACCACCATCATGCCTGAAACGCCATTTGGCCGCAGACGCGTATCCACTTCATACAAAACACCAGAAGGCATTAAGGTCGTCATCAATGAGATAATTTTCAGTCCCATTCTGACAAAATAAATCGCGTTATCTAAACTTTTCCCCTTGGGACTTACGGCCTGATCGCTAGAATTAAGCCCTTCATAGACAAAAACAATATCCAAATCCGAACCATATCCGAGCTCAATCCCACCGACTTTGCCATACCCCAATACCATAAACGGGTTACGTTTAGTGGCTTCTGTCATTCCACCCGGCAAGCCACTGCGTCCCTGCATCAATCGCCAAGCAAACTCAACGGTTACATTCAGTACGGCTTCCGCAATCCAAGTTAGGTAATCACTGACCTTGGTCACAGGAAGATGCCCAGTAATATCGGCAGCAGCCACCTTAAAGACCTGAGCATGACGCCACTCACGAATATTATTCATAAAGGCCTCTTCATCTTGACCCGTACTGTCCAATAGCGCTAGAGCTTCTTTTTGCAGTGCTGTCGCTTCCAAAGGGGCATACAAAGTACGTTCATCTAACAGCTGATCCAGTAAGGCGGGATATTTAACTAACATCTCTGTTAACCAGGCACTGACATCACATAACTTTACTAAATGCTCTAAAGATTCGGAATTTTCTTTTAACATCACCAAGTAGACACTACGTTTGGCAATCGATTCAATCACCGACAGCACCCGTTTTAAAGATTGTTCACTGTATTCCGGCTTTAAGACCTCTTGCATCAAGAGTGGCATGGTTGCATTCAAGCGTAACGCGCCTTCACTACTCAAAAGCTTAATCGTACGACTCTCTTTAAATTCCTTTAAAACCTTTAAAAAATGCGTGGCTTTATCAACGGGTAACGCCCGCTCGCTTAAATCATCAACATCGTCTAAATCAGATAACCAAACTTCTGCTAAGTGATCTTGAGATTCATCAGCCTCATCTTCTGCAAATACCTCATTAAATTGTCCCTGGACAAACTCTAGATGCTGATTTAACACGACCATAAACTCAGAATAGTCAGAAAAACCCATTGAATTGGCGAGCATAAGCTGCTGATGAGGTTCACTAGGCAGCGAATGAGTCTGCTGATCGCGCCACTCTTGCAAGCGATTCTCGGCACGCCTTAAAACTCATAAGCGGCTCTTAAAGCTTGATGACTCTCTTTTCTAAAATTATTATTTCTAAACCTGCAAAGTCGTTAACAGAGAACGACTTTGCAAGGCATTTATCGCGCCCACCATGTACCAGCTGAAAAGCTTGGGCAATAAACTCAATCTCTCTAATCCCGCCTGGCCCGAGTTTGATATTATCCTTCATACCTTTCTTTTTAACTTGTGCCGCAATCATTCCCTTTAACTCACGCAACGAATCCATAGCACTGAAATCAACATAACGGCGATAGATAAAAGGCCGTAAGATATCAAATAGATACTTGGCATCTGTAGCATCGCCAGCCATCACCCTCGCCTTAACCAAGGCATAACGCTCCCAGGCACGACCATGGAGCTCGTAATAATTTTCTAAACTGGCAAAAGTGACCGCCAAAGGCCCTGCATCACCAAATGGTCGTAAACGCATATCAACACGATAGACAAAACCATCTCCAGTCATCTCTGTTAACGACTTATTCACGGCCTGCCCTAAACGTGTAAAAAACAGATCATTAGAGATAGTTCGCTTGGCCGTTGAATTTTCATCCAAGCGGGTGTCGCCGCCTTCTGGATAAGCAAAAATCAGATCAATATCAGACGAGAAATTAAGCTCTTGACCGCCTAATTTCCCCATTCCAATGACCAACATTTCTTGCTGCAAACCAGACTCTCTACCGTAAGGCGTACCGTAACGCTGACAAAACCGGGCATAGTGCCAATCTAAAGCCGAGGTCACTAAAGCATCTGCTAAATCGGACATAGTTAACATCACTTCCTGCAAACTGGCCAAACCTGATAAGTCCCGAATACCAATACGTCCCATCTGCCAGTTACGGACCTGCCTTAACAGTGACTTTAACTCTTCTTCGTCAACGGCATTAATGACTTCTTGATAGACTTTTTGATACAACTCTCCTTCAGCCCACAACTCCTGCCAACTAGCTGCCTCTTTCAGGCCTGGAAAATGCTGAATCTTTTGCTCAACGAAAGGGCTCCATTGCTGAACTTGTTCTAATGAATACTGCATCTTTAAAGACATCCTTCTACCTCGAAAACCTGTTAATTTAACTCTTCTAATGTAGCACTTTCATTTGGGATTTAGAGACGATTTTAATCGTCTTTGAGACTATAGATTAATAGCTACTTTAATTTACTTATTAAAAGCATATAATTATTTAACTAATTTACTCTATTTAAGCAAACTCACCAGGCCTGGTTATTATTGGCCAGATGTCACAAGCGATAGATATATAGAGTGGTTTGCCGACGATCAGATAACTCCCAAATTTCAGTGGGCGCTACCTCAGTAATCGCAAAACTATTCGATATAAAGAGAGTACCTGGTCGCATCTCCTCTTTAACCTTTTGCCAAAGTTTGGGCATCGGCTCTGGCGATAAAAAGGCATAGACGACATCATAGTAATTTAGGTCTGTTTTCCACATGTCCATTGCATAGGTACGACCACCACGAACCAGTGTATAAATTTTTGATAACAAATAAGGAATCGGTGCCGTTTCTACGCCGTGAGCTTCACTAATATTCGCCTGCTGTGACATAAAAACAACATTACCTCCCAGACCACAACCCAAATCTAAGAAGGTTTGATTTTTCTGAGGCTTAATAAGCCTTTTCAATGCATCACGAGTCGTTGAGTTAGTCAGGTAAAGTGGCACTCTTTCCGTCAAGGCATTGGGAAAAACCAACCAAATCAGTGCAAACACCGCCAAAGCCCACAATGGATTAAACTCAACTAAAAGACCGACATACAGCCCTATAGGAATAAAAAACTGAATCCAGCGCCACCAACAGGGTAATCCTAAACGACAACTAACCATGGTCGCCAATAGCGCTTGAATCAAAACCAAAAGTGAATAGGAATAAGGCGGAGAGATCACATAGGGCGCTAGCATGAGACCCAATGCAATCACGGCTAACACCAACAGCTGAATTAAAAGTGCTAAAAAATCTTCGGTAACCGTGTAAATTGCTTAATCAACATACTCAACCATTCCTTAACCATACTCAAAAACACTTAACCGCACCACCTTGGCACAATAAAAGCACCATCGCAGTTCAAACAAACTGTAAAACACTCACAAAACAATAAATAAAACCAAAACAAACTACAAGTACATGATATATAATGATAAAAATATAACTGGCACTAAAGGCGCTATTAACTACTCGCAAATATAACAAATAATTAGAAGAGAGGTTAGTATGAAACTGGTTGTTGCAATTATCAAACCTTTTAAACTTGATGACGTTCGTGAAGCGCTACATGATGTTGATGTGCACGGCATGACCGTTACAGAGTCTAAAGGTTTTGGCCGTCAAAAGGGTCACACAGAAATTTATCGTGGTGCAGAGTACGCGATTGAATTCCTACCTAAATTACGACTAGAAGTAGCCGTATCCGATGAACAGCTAGACAGCGTTATTGAAACGATTGGATCAGCGGCTCGAACAGGAAAAATTGGGGACGGAAAAATATTCGTTATACCATTAGAACAAGCAGTTCGTATTCGTACTGAAGAAACTGGCGATATCGCTCTTTAAGGAAAGGACTTAATTATGGAACAAGTACTACAACTAAGTTACGCACTTGATACCTTCTACTTCCTAATGTCTGGTGCATTAGTAATGTGGATGGCGGCTGGTTTTGCCATGCTGGAAGCAGGTTTGGTGCGTTCAAAAAACACAACTGAAATATTAGCCAAGAACGTCGGTCTTTTTGCCATCGCAGCTATTATGTATATGCTAGTCGGTTATAACATTATGTACCCTGCTGAAGCGGTTAACAGCTTCTTCCCTGGTATCAGCTTCCTTATTGGTGGTGACAACGCGACTGCAGCTGTTATTGCTGGTGGTGATGATGCGCCTTACTATTCAGGTATGTCTGACTTCTTCTTTCAAGTCGTATTCGTAGCAACTGCAATGTCTGTTGTTTCTGGTGCGGTTGCTGAACGTATGAAGCTAATGTCATTCTTCGCTTTCGCTATCGTTTTCACTTCAGTTATCTATCCAATGCAAGGCTTCTGGAAATGGGGTGGTGATTTCTTAAATGAGTTAGGCTTCCTTGATTTCGCAGGTTCTGGTGTGGTTCACATGGCGGGTGCCGCTGCTGCATTAGCGGGTGTTTTACTACTAGGTGCACGTAAAGGTAAATACGGACCTAATGGTGAGTCTCGTGCAATCCCAGGCGCTAACCTTCCGCTTGCAACTCTAGGTACTTTCATCCTATGGTTAGGTTGGTTCGGTTTCAATGGTGGTTCTGAGCTTAAAATCTCTAACGTCGAAGAAGCAAACGCGGTAGCAATGATCTTTGTAAACACGTTAATGGCTGCGGCTGGTGGTGTTATCGGTGCGTTACTACTGTCTAAGTTCAAATTCGGTAAAGCGGATTTAACAATGATGCTTAACGGTGCTTTAGCAGGTTTAGTTGCGATTACGGCAGAACCTCTAACGCCTACTGCATTAGAAGCAACACTTATCGGTCTTGCCGGTGGTATATTGGTTGTTCTAGCAATCCTATTCATCGATTCTAAAATGAAAATTGATGATCCAGTAGGGGCTATCTCGGTTCACGGTGTTGTTGGTATCTTCGGTCTTATCGCAGTGACTTTCACAAACCCTGATGCGACTATTGTGGCTCAGCTAACAGGTATCGCAGTGATCTTTGCTTGGGTATTCGGCACGAGTTTGATCGTATGGTCTATCATCAAAGTAATCATGGGAATCCGTGTTACTGAAGAAGAAGAGTATGAAGGTGTTGATCAATCTGAATGTGGAATGGAAGCATATCCTGAATTCACAAAATAAAAACAATTAGGACTCCTCGGTCTTGGCCCCGCACTGCGGGGCTTTTTTTTGTCTGCATTTTTTACCTATAGAAAGCTAATATCGCTCTGGATTTTTATATACAATAGCTAGATTAATTTCACCCTTTAAAAGAAGACCCCTTCATGAATAGCTCCAATTCACATGCCTCAGCAAGCAAAGTACTGATTTTTCTCTTTAGCCTGACAGTCACTACTTTTTCAGCCGCCAGTTTGGCGAGCGATACACCAGAGGACGAGGGATATTCGACTAAATACAAGCAATTTGAAGCGCCAGAAGAAAGAGTTCCTAAATACTTTTCGATGGAAAAAATAGTGGTTAATTTTCGCGGCGAAGGCAAAGCGACGTTTTTGGCGATTGACTTGAAATACATGTCTTACTACCCACAAATCGTCGAAACCGAAATGGAGTACTTGCGTCCGATTCTAAAAAACAATATCGATCGCTTATTGCGCAATCAAACCTATTCGGAACTCAACACCCCAACGGGCCCTGATCGCTTAAGAGAGGAGTTACTAAAAGTAGCACGTGGAATTTTAGAGCAGCACCAACTCTTCCCTAACTTATTAGAAGATGTTTATTTAGAACGGTTTGTTATGCAATAGAGATAGAGAACTGAATAAAGATTACTATAAGAGACCTTTGCACGAGATCATAAACGGATAAAAATGGCTAAAATCTCACTGCTTTTCGTTGGAAAACTTGTCAATAGCTAGCTATTAACTACCTTTTCCGCCTTAATCAGTAAAATTTTATCTAATTTTTCTCTCGTCCCTGACTCGTGCAAAGGTCTCTATAAACAAAAAAAATCCTCATCAAATTGACGAGGATTTTTTATGTCTTACAAGCAGAGCTGACTTAAAACAACCAGGCCTGGCTGTCCTGCGGCCTTACAAAACCATGTGAGCGCAGGGTCAGTTACAAAGTGCGTAATTTATACAATAACTTTAGAAACCACATTTTTAAGGAAGGCTTAATCACAATTGGGTGATTAAACTTTAGTAGCACAGAAGATTCTTCAGGATTATAGAGTGGATGGTGCTCCCAATCCATTAGATCCTCATAGGCAATACCACTGTCTAAAGCAATTAACTGCCATGGCAAAACGTCTTGCCCCATCTTTGCTTCAGGCCCCGTTGCGGTAAAGACCAGTGGGATTTTTTCGGCCAGTGTGACCGTTTTAGAATGCCCTGACTCCATCCAGATACGAACCAACTCACCCTCTTCTAATATTGTTCCGTAGGGTAAAAACTGATAAACCGCGTTTAAATTGGTGACGGAGTTATCCACCAAAGGTGGGCCTTCCTCGAACTTAAATTTACAGTAACCCCCTGAACAACAAGACATTTTTCTTTCCTTAACGCTTAAAGGCGCGTAAAATTAAACTATTAGAACTATTACCAGGGGATTTTAACATGGACATCAGCGCTTATAGCACTACTAACAACCTACCCCACTCTGGCAACCTTAATTCTATCAATGAAAGCTTGGCCAGCGGTTCAAAAATAAACCGCTCATCCGATAATCCTGCAGCTCAAGCCATTATAACGGCGTTAACGTCACAAGTGGACACTCAAGACATGGCGACGCGTAATGCAAATGATGGTATATCATTACTGCAAACGGCGGATAGTGCAAGCAGCTCAATCACTGACTCTTTACAGCGCATGAATGAGCTGTCGATTCAATCCATGAATGGTACTTTAAACCCTTCGCAACGTAGCATCTTGAATCAAGAATTCCAACAAAACCTACAGAGCATTAACCAGGTTTCAGACTCAACCAACTTTAATGGCAATAATTTATTAAATGGTGATACAGCCAGCATTGATATTGCATTAGGTGAAACGACCAGCAGCTTAACCTTGCCCAACCTGAGTACCGATGCTTTAAGCATTACGGGTTTAGACATCAGCAATCCTGCAAGTGCATCACTGGCACAGCAAGGTATTGGATTGGCCATTGAACAGACTGGCAGTGCGCGTAGTGAGTTTGGTGCACAACAAAACGGACTAAGCAGTGCCATTGATAATCTACAGAACCAAAGCCTGAATACCCTTGCAACCCAAAGTCAACTGAGTGATACCGATTTTGCACGCGCCAGTGCTGAACAGTCCAGATTAAACATCCTTAATGAAAGCAATATCGCTATGATGTCACAAGGAACTCAATCTAAATCCTCTGTTCTACGACTTCTTGGAATGTAGCTTAAATTGACAATAACGCATATCAAACAGAGTTCCTATCCCTCCTAGGAAAATACCTGCCGTTTTTTGGTCTATTTTCAACCTTAAACGGCTAAGTTAACAGCCTACCGATACCCTCCTAAGCTCAGTCAACAGCTATAAATAGCCTTTAGCTTTATATTCTCATTACTTTTATCGATTACAGTTAAAGACTTCTTCTGCTGTCATTGTTATAATTGGGGGATTATTATTTAAAATTTACGAGTAGATTACGAGCCCTATGGAAAAGCATTTCGATCCAAATACAATTGAAACAAAATGGTACCAAACCTGGGAAAATAAAGGCTATTTTAAGCCTAAAAATGACGATTCTGACCCTTATTCAATTATGATCCCACCACCAAACGTGACCGGCAGACTGCATATGGGTCACGCTTTTCAAGACACCATTATGGATACTCTAATCCGCTATCACCGCATGAAAGGCGATGATACCCTTTGGCAACCGGGAACGGATCATGCCGGAATCGCCACACAAATGATCGTTGAACGTCAGCTCGCCGCTAAAGGCTTGAGCCGTCATGACCTCGGACGTGAAAAATTCATTGAGAAAATCTGGGAATGGAAAGAAGAATCTGGCGGTACCATTACGCAACAACTTCGCCGCATGGGAACTTCTCCAGATTGGACTCGTGAGCGCTTCACGATGGACGATGGCCTCTCTGAGGCCGTTAAAGAAGTCTTTGTTAGCCTATACGAAGAAGACCTCATCTACCGTGGTAAGCGCTTGGTTAACTGGGATCCCGTCCTCCATACGGCGGTTTCTGATTTAGAGGTCATCTCTGAAGAAGAACAAGGCAATATGTGGCATATGAGCTATCCATTGACCGATGGTTCTGGCGCCTTAGTGGTGGCCACAACACGCCCAGAAACGATGCTAGGCGATCAGGCGGTTGCCGTTCATCCTGATGATGAACGTTACCAACATCTAATCGGCAAAACCATCACTTTGCCTTTAGTCGGTCGTGAAATCCCAATTATTGCAGATGATTACGTTGATCCAGAATTCGGTACAGGGTGTGTCAAAATCACCCCTGCTCATGATTTTAACGATTACGAGATGGGGAAACGCCACGACCTACCCATGCTCAACATCCTCACCGATGATGCCTGCATTAATGAAGAAGCGCCTGAAAAATACCAGGGCTTAGATCGTTATGAAGCGCGTAAGTTAATTATTGCCGATCTAGAAGCTCTTGGCTTAATGGTCGATATCAAACCTCATACGTTAATGGTGCCTCGCGGTGACCGCTCGCACGCAGTCATCGAACCGTTTTTAACCGACCAGTGGTATGTAGCCGTTAAAGAATTAGCGAAACCCGCCATTGATGCCGTTAAAAATGGCGACATTGAGTTTGTGCCTAAGAACTGGGAAAACACCTATTTTGAGTGGATGAACAATATCCARGACTGGTGTATCTCTCGTCAAATCTGGTGGGGCCACAGAATTCCTGCCTGGTTCGACGACAACGGCAAAATCTATGTGGGTCGAAATGAGCAAGAAGTGCGTGAAAAAAATGAACTCGCTCCTGACTTCAAACTTCGTCAAGATGACGATGTCTTAGATACCTGGTTCAGTTCTGCACTTTGGACTTTCTCAACCTTAGGTTGGCCTGAGAAAACCCCTGAGTTGGCAAAATTCCACCCAACATCCGTCTTGGTGACGGGCTTTGATATCATTTTCTTCTGGGTGGCTAGAATGATTATGATGGGACTTAAATTCACAGGTGAAGTACCGTTTAAACAGATTTATGTCCATGGCTTAGTGCGTGATAGCGAAGGCCAGAAAATGTCTAAATCGAAAGGCAATGTTTTAGACCCAATTGATTTGATTGATGGTATCGAACTTGAGGACCTCGTTACAAAACGCACCTACGGTATGATGCAACCAGAGAAAGCGGCCAAAATTGAAAAGTCGACCCGTCAGCAATTTGCAGACGGTATCCCGGCTTTCGGAACTGATGCCATTCGCTTTACTTTCGCTTCTTTAGCCTCAACGGGTCGTGACATCCGCTTCGATTTGAAACGCGCCGAAGGGTATCGTAATTTTTGTAATAAATTATGGAATGCAACGCGTTATGTCTTAATGAACACCGAAGGCTATGACACAGGAGTGGACAAAACAGCTGACATTGAACTTTCGCTGGCTGACAGATGGATTGTCTCTCGCTTACAGGAAGTCGCCACCGAAGTGGCTAAGCAGTTTGATGCTTACCGCTTTGATTTAGCCGCAACGGCACTTTATGAGTTCACCTGGAATGAGTATTGTGACTGGTATTTAGAACTGGCTAAACCAATTCTAAATACTGACAGCTCTGATGCCGCTAAACGTGGGACGCGTAAAACACTAGTGAACGTCTTAGAAACTATCTTAAGAATGTTACACCCAATTACGCCCTTCATTACCGAAGAAGCATGGCAATCCGTGGCCCCTTTAGCCGGCAAGCACAATGACACTATTATGCTTGAACCTTATCCGGAAGCAGATGCCTCTAAAATTGATTTGGATGCCGAAGCCGAATTGGAATGGGTCAAGAAATTCGTTATTGGTGTTCGTAAGATTCGCTCCGAAATGGACATTGCACCCAGCAAAGCTTTGCCTGTGCTATTGGCCGGCTTAAATGATAATGACCAGGCCTGGTTAAAAACCCATGAACTTTACCTTTTATCTCTAGCGAAACTGGCTTCCATTGAAGTACTGTTAGATGAAGACAATGCGCCTGAATCAGCTGTTGCACTTGTGGGCGAGATGAAAGTTTTAATCCCTATGGCGGGACTGATTGATAAAGATGCAGAAATAGCACGTTTGAATAAAGAAATTGGCAAACTTCAAGGCGAAATAAAGCGTTTAGGCGGCAAGTTAAGCAATCAAGGATTTGTTGCAAAAGCACCTGAATCTGTCGTCGCGATTGAACGTGAAAAATTAGCCCATTATGAAACGGCACTTAAAAATCTAGAGGCTCAATATGAAAAAATGCAACAGCTTTAAAACAATAATTCCAAACTTATCTAAGGGCATTATTGTTGCAAGCGTACTGGCATTATCGACCTTCGGGCTGCTCGCTTCAGGCAATGCCGTTGCAGCTTCGGGCTATACTCATTATGTAACCGATTCAGTTGATGTCCCTGTTCGCAGTGGACCGAGTTACAAGCATAAGATCTATCGCATGTTGGAAACAGGCACACCCGTCAGTATTCTTGAAGTCAATAAAGACGGCTGGGCTCAAATTCAATATTAAAAAGACAATACTACCTATAAAGGTTGGATGGCTTCAAGTAGCTTACTAAACCAACCTATTGCCAAAGTTCGCTTGGAACAACAAATTGCCAAAACGAGCTCTGTTGAAAAGAAACTGAATGAGTTACAACAGGAGTTGAATACTTTACAAGCTCGCTTCGCAACAACGGATAGCGCACTCTCAAAGATCAAACAAGAGAAGTTTGAACTGTCTCAAGAATTGACGCACTTAAAAACCATCTCCAGTAATTCGGTTTTACTGGATGAGCAAAATCAGGAAATGAAGCAACGTTTAAGTCAGCTCGAAAGTCAAAACACCATTATGACAGAGCAAATTGAACAGTCTGGCGACTCACTTAAACGTCAGTGGTTCTTAACAGGTGGTGGTGTTCTATTACTTGGACTTATTCTAGGTCGTTTTTTCAGAAAACCTAACAAACGTAAAAAATGGGGTGAGATCTAATTCCTCTGCTTGCAGATAAAATTAAGACCCATAGATTCAACTAGTAAGTGCAACACCTATAGGAATTGAAAAAGGCCAGTTGATAAGCTACAGTCGTCGTGT
>VCMI01000133.1 GCA_006222135.1 Thiomicrorhabdus sp.
CGCTATCCCTAATATATTTGGTCTCCAACCCAATCTCTACAGTACGTAGCTCTGGTGCCATTGTTTCTGTCTCTCTATCTCTCGGCTATGATGTTCATCATTCACAGGTAGACTCTCTTTTAATCAAAGGCGGCGGAAAAAAGCGGACTTAAGGAACCCTTTGTCCATATTTTGGAACTTGGAAATGATGCAATCACCTACCGAATCTCGGGCGTTCTCTCTGATGTAAAAGGCCTCCTAACGGCGAGATCTGAGCTTTCCCGTGCCGTATTAGACACATTGCATGGTAACGGTGTCGAAATCATGCCTCCCTCCTTTATGAATCAACGTCAGTTGGATGAAAGCGAACGGATCATTCCCAGACCCACAAAGCAACAACCTGCAAGTACATCGCAGGCTGCAGAAGAGATCGTGTTTGACAAGGCTGAACAAGCGGAAAAGTTCGACAAGGAAAAAGATTTGCTGAAGCATATTCAGTAGCTTGAAGCAACGCTAACCGATGTAACAGACATAGAGAAAAAGTATTAAAGCCACTATTGAAGATAACCAAGAGCGACTTAAAAACTTGAGCAAGAAACTGAGAGATCAAACGAAGCCACATAGCGATTTTAAAGAGTTAAAGTAAACGCTATGATGAACTATATTTCTGACGATGGAGAAACAGACAATGATTATTGGCGTACCCAAAGAGATAAAAAACAATGAATACCGAGTCAGCATGATTCCGTCGAGTGTTCAACGTCTAGTTGCGGATGGACATCAACTGTTAGTAGAAACTCAAGCTGGCATAGGGATTGGTTTTACGGATAGCGATTACCGTCAAGCTGGCGCCACCATTCTGAAGACCGCCGCTGAGATATTTGCTCAGGCAGAAATGATTGTCAAAGTTAAAGAACCACATGCGATTGAACGTGCCATGTTGCGTCAAGAACAAATTTTATTTACCTATCTACATCTAGCGGCCGACCTTTCTCAAACGCAAGACCTAATTAAAAGCAAAGCAATTTGTATTGCCTACGAAACCGTTCAAGATACCAATGGCGGCCTACCATTGTTGGTTCCCATGTCAGAAGTCGCTGGCCGCATGTCCATTCAGGAGGGGGCGCACTTCTTGGAAGAAACCTATGGTGGCAGAGGTATACTATTGGGAGGCGTCACCGGTGTAAAACCTGCCAAAGTCGTCATTATTGGAGGCGGTATAGTAGGATGCAATGCGGCACAAATGGCCATTGGCCTCGGCGCCGAAGTGGTGATTATTGATCGAAGTATGGATGTTATAAGCAAGATTAAGATGCAATTTGGTGAGAATATTCAAACCATTTTATCAACACCTGACTCTATCGAAAAACACCTACTTGAAGCTGATCTAGTGATCGGTTCCGTTCTCATTCCGGGTGCCAGCGCCCCAAAATTGGTTACTAAAGAACATATTAAAAAAATGAAGCAAGGAGCCGTCGTCGTTGATGTGGCGATTGATCAAGGTGGTTGTTTTGAAACGTCTCGCCCCACTACCCACCAAGACCCAACTTATGTCATTGATGGGGTTGTTCATTACTGTGTTACCAATATGCCCGGCGCAGTGCCACGGACTTCTGCATTGGCACTCAATAACGCCACTCTGCCTTATATTCTCACTTTAGCAAACAAGGGTTACCAACAAGCTTTGCTAGACGATGAGAACTTCCGACAAGGATTAAATGTGATAAAAGGTCATGTCACTTGTCGCAGCGTCTCGGAAAGCCTTAACCTCGAATATATAGATCCCATGACCGCTCTACAAAAGACACTATAAAGGTTAAACCCAAGAGGCAAGTAACTTGAATTACAACATCACTCAGAATGGTGCAGGTTTTATCCCTAATGAATCCAATGATGATATTGGACTCTATTCGAGCGGTATTGAAACCTGTAGCGCTTATGTTTTTTATGGCCACCAAGGAATGGTACTCATTCACGATACTGGCGAGACGACGATTGAGTCGATTGTAAACCTAGCAAAACGATGCGGCACCCTAAAAAGTGCCTATTATGCGTTAAACCCGACCTACGTCCAGATTGCAGAATATAGAGCTAAAGTTCATAGACATCAACAAAGAAGAAGCCAAATCCATAAAGCTATAGGCTTGCAAAAAGAGATCAAAGCATTGAACGTGGCGCAAGGCTCAATATTAGTGAGACATAATAAAATTGTCACTAGCTTTCTGCCAGAAAGTAATTTGGATTTAGTGACGAGCCCTAATCACCAGCAGAGAGAGATGATTAATATACTTAACGATTGTTTTATCGAAAACAACGCCCAATCAATTTCACTAGACCTTCAGTTTGATGCCGAGGCTTTTACGCCACTGCCCAAATTGCTAAAAACCAAAGCAGACATGCATCATATAGCGAAGATTGAAGAAGCCAACCTACACAATTTAGGCTATTTAAAACTGCTCACCACCGCTGAAAATTTGGGAGTTTTGTCTAAAAACTAATCAATAATTTGTCATGATGAAATTAAGTTCACCTGCCTTCCCACATTAAAATGCTTTTATTTGTTTTACATTAAATAGATACAAGCAAAAATTTTATAAAGAATTTTGAACTTTTAACACAGCCACTCCCACCGATCTTACGCTTATCACCATCACAGTTTTATGCTAAAATTCTTCTTTTTTTATCAACTGGATTTCTAATTATGTCGAACAAATTTACTACTACACCTGAAATTGTAAGTTACGGTATTGGCCGCCAAATGGGTGATCAATTGGCTTCTGACCCTTTTGATGGTATTAGCGCGCAAGCCGTTGCAGCCGGTGTCATTGATTCTTTAGAGGGCACTGCAAGCCCAATTAGCCAAGAAGCATTCGCTAAGGCTTACGAAGAAATGAATGAACTGATGCAAGCAAAACAAGCCGAGTTAGCGAAGGTAGCAGGCATTGAAGGCGAAGAGTTTTTAGCTGCAAATGCTCGGAGAGAGGGTGTTTTTGTAACGGATTCAGGTCTACAGTATGAAATCATCACTGAAGGCAACGGCGCTTTACCAACGGCTGAATCAGTCGTTTCAACGCATTATCACGGAACATTAACGGATGGAACGGTTTTTGATAGTTCGGTTGAGCGTGGCGAGCCTACTGAGTTTCCAGTGAACCGCGTTATCGCGGGTTGGACTGAAGCACTACAAATAATGCCTCAAGGTTCAAAATGGCGTTTATATGTTCCTCAAGAACTGGCATATGGCTCACAGGGTGCAGGCGCAAAGATAGCCCCTTTTTCAGCATTAATTTTTGATATCGAATTGCTTGATATCGTTTCTTAATCACCAAAAAATTGGGATTAAGCAGCCTTAACAAGCCTAAAATAAAAGCGATATTAAAGTGATATTAAATCCACTTTATGTCGCTTTTTTTATGTTCAACGATTCTGTTGATAATCGACCAGGCCTGGGCCTGGCATGTCCTACGGCTTTACAAAACCATGTGAGCGTAGGGTCTATTTGAAAACACGGATTAAGCTTAGCTCTACCAAATAAGATCATCAGGGATTTCAAACTGGGCGTAGTAATCTTGGTCTTCTTGCGAGATGGATTCATCGAGAATCGCTAACGGGATCAATACTGAACTATCACGCTGACCCACCTTGTCAGCCGCTTCTGCTGGAATCAAAGCATAACCGCCCTCAAAACGGGCTAAACGAATGGCACCTGCAACCAGGGCTCGTTGTGTCTTTTTATTGACGTTCAATGTTTTGACCGTACTCTCATCTGCAAAATTATAAACCACATCCCCTTCAAAACCACTCATGCGATTAGACTCAATGACCTGACGCAACTCAGCTAAAACTGCTTTCTTTTCCTGCTGCTGCTTACGTTCTAGGTTAAGTTGAAGATCGCGTTCGGCTTTTTGCTTTTCAGCTTCTACTGCAAGCTTGGCCGCATCATTTAGAACGGGTTGTTGCCCCTTCTTACCTTTGCTCTGTTTAGTTTGCTGATACTTGTCTTTCTTGGCCTTTTTAGCTTTTTTGTCATCAACCAAGCCGGTCTTTTTTAGCTGATCAAATAAGGATCCTGCCATGGTATTCTACTCATATATAAAATTAGCCGCTATTTAACCTATCCAGTCAATCACAGGCCATAAACCAACCCCCAGTATTTTTACGCCAGATTGAATACTAAATAAGTTAGTCAAC
>VCMI01000134.1 GCA_006222135.1 Thiomicrorhabdus sp.
ACACGACATAAAATCGACCATTAGCCGTGAACTCAAACGCAATATTAAATCCCGTGGTTGGCGACCGTTGCTTGCACATACACAAGCCGTCGAAAGACGGTCAAGTAAAGCAAAAAAAAGAATATCTCATGACTGCTGGGAGCTTGTTATTCACTACTTGAAGCAGCGTTGGAGCCCTGAACAAGTGAGTGGTCGAATTAAGATAAGCCACAACATAAAAATAAGTCATGAACGTATTTACCAATTTATCTACAAAGATAAATCAAGCGGAGGTTTGTTACACCAGTATTTATGTAGAAAGAAAAAATATCATAAGCGTGCAGGTATTTATGAGACACGAGGCAGGTTCAGCACAGCGCCAAGCATTGATGATAGGCCTTCTATTGTTGACGAGCGCGTCCGACTTGGAGATTGGGAGTTAGATACTGTTTTTGGAGTTCCATCAAGCGCTAGCTTAGTATCAATGGTTGATCGAACATCTAGAATCGCTCGCTTCATTAAAGTTAACACGAGAAAGTCAGACATCGTTAGCGCTGTCATCATTGAGCAATTACGAGCTTTAAACAGGCCTGTTCATTCATTAACTTCAGATAATGGCAAAGAGTTTTCACAATACCAAACGATGGCAAAAGAGCTTGGGACAGATTTTTATTTTGCCCACCCTTACTCTTCTTGGGAGCGTGGAACCAATGAAAATACCAATGGATTGTTAAGACGATTCTTTCCAAAAGGAACAGACTTCGATAAAGTAACTCAGGAAGAAATTGATTGGGTTGTTGATAAGCTCAACAATCGCCCAAGAAAGTGTTTAGGATTCAGAACACCTAATGAGGTGTTCTGGGAAATTAAAACTGTTGCACTTACGACTTGAATGTATCAGTCAATAAAAACAACGCCGATAACCTTTTACCTTAATCGCCTTAGCCAATCAGACTGTCAATAACACCCACCTAAATAAGTAAATTATCCTACATAATAAAAATATTCTTTAAATATTGTTGCATAACCGTTCTTATTTGACACTTTCTGCTCTTTTATCAATGCTATTTTTGTGTATGATAAATGTATATTTTAATAATACTAAGCATTATCAATTTCTTATGCGAGAAGCGCTACTCAAGACTGAAGCAATTGACTTGGTTGACCAATTAAAACAGGCCCACCAGGAACAAAAGCAACAAATTGTAGACCAGTTCAATGATGGTCTATTTTTGCTGAGCCCGCAATTAACTCCCCTACTCATTAATCAAACTGGAAAGACCTTCCTTGAAGAAAACTGGTTTTCTTCTTGTCCCTTCTCGCAAATCCAAGCCTATGCACAAAAACAAAACCGCCTACGTTTTGATTTAAAGAGCTGGTGCCTACAGCAGTTTGATACCCTCTCTGAGAGTGACGACACAAGCCCTCTATTATGGTTACGAATTCCCGCTTTATCTGAAGATAAATGCACCTTAGTACCTGTATTAATTTCAGCTTTGGTGATTCAATCGACCGAGGATGAGGGACATAATCTGTTACTTCTGATTCAGGACCAATCCTTACAGATTCAAGCAGAAGCACAAATTCGCTTAATGGAAGCCAGTGCTGCAGGACAATTCATTACCGATGCGCACGGTTACATTACCCAGCCTAACTACGCCTTTTCCGCCTACACCGGTTTAAATCATGACGCGCTTAAAAAACCACCTATATCGAGTGGCTGCAAAACCAAGTCGTTTTTCGAGTACCGTTTGGTTCGGTGATGAAAGCCCTATTAGAAGATGGCAGTTGGAGTGGTGAAGTTCAACTAACACCATCTAGTAATACTGAATACCACGCGGTCCTTAGCTTATCCATGTTGACGGATTACAATCGCAATATTGAACATTTCATTGGTGTGTTACAGGACATTACTGATATCCGGCAAGCAAATGATGAAATTAAGCGCCTAGCTTATTATGACAACCTAACCGGCCTGGCGAACCGTACTTTATTACATAATCAGATTCAAACGACTTTAGAGCACTATCCGACATCACAAAGTTATTCGGGCTTAATCTTATTGGATCTAGACAGTTTCAGAATGATTAACGATACATTAGGTCTTGAGATTGGCGATCAGCTATTAATTTTAGTTTCCCAAAAACTCACGAAACTCGCGGGCCCTGAAAACATTGTAGCCCGGTTAGAGGGAGACGAGTTTGCAATTCTGGTCAAAGAGATTAGCCAGGATCAAGAAGAAGCCCACACCCAACTCCTAACCCTCGCCTATAAAGTACAAGAAGCAATTGATGATCGTTACACCATAAAAAAACCGTTCTTTACACTGCACCGCCAGTATAGGCTTGTACCTTTATAACCAACCGACCGGTGATGCCCATTGTGATGAATTAATTCGTTATACCAATATGGCGATGCAGGAGGCAAAAAGTTTTGGCGGTAATCACATTTATCAGTTTGAGGAGCGTCTTTGCGAAATTGCACAGGAACGCATGGAAATGCTACAAGCCTTAAACCACTCTGAACTGGACAATGAATTTGAACTCTACTTTCAACCCCAAGTCGACGTAAAAGGTAATACCGTTTCGGCCGAAACCTTGCTCCGATGGTTCCATCCAGTACTCGGGCTTGTGCCACCCGGCCAATTTATTCCCGTGGCTGAAGAGGGTCGACAAATTATTAAAATCGGCTTATGGGTCATGCACAAAGCCTTTATTCAGACTAAGTATTGGAATGAAACGTACGGTGAGTTTCGTATATCAATCAATATTAGCCCTATTCAATTTCACGAGCAGAGCTTTGTTGAACTGGTGATTGGTTTGATTAAATTTACCCAGGTTAATCCACAGCACATCACCCTAGAATTGACCGAAGGCGTTTTGATCCGTAATACCAACTTAGCACTGCAAAAAATTCAGCACCTAGTCAGCTTAGGATTCCACATTTCAATTGATGATTTCGGTACAGGTTACTCCTCACTGAGTTACCTGCAAAAGTTACCTATTCATGAACTCAAAATCGACCAGAGTTTTATTCGACATATTCCCGACAATGAAAATGATGTGGCGATAGTGGATTCTATTCTGAAATTAGCCCACAACAAAAATCTAACCGTGGTCGCCGAAGGTGTTGAGCTTGAGAGCCAAGCTGCATTCCTACGAGAAACCGCGCCTGAGGTTCTGATCCAGGGCTATCTCTATAGCAAACCGATTCCCGCCGCCGACTTTGAAGAAAAATTCTTAGCCAATCCTTCCAAGCTCAAACAAACTCAAACAAGCCTAAATTAGAGCCGTGAAACAAGCTTACCAGGCCTGGTCAATCTGTTATTTGGTTTTGAAGACTCTTTAAAACACGCGGTTTCGGATAATAAGTGCAATTTGGAAATAGGAAGAGCCAGTTGAGTTAAACTCGAAGGCTTTTCCCGACCAAGAGAATTGCAAAATGAGTTATAACCAACTGACCGAGGGTCAAAGATACCAGATTTACGCATTATTGAAAGAGGGATTTTCGCAAAAAGCGATTGCCGACAATATTGAATGCCATCCCTCAACCATTTGCAGAGAATTAAAACGCAATAGAGGCAAGTCGTCGTGT
>VCMI01000135.1 GCA_006222135.1 Thiomicrorhabdus sp.
ACACGACGACTCTTTTCCTGATAAGGTGGCAGAGAAAAGTCCTGCCTGGAAGTCCTCTGGGATTGCATCCAAAAGGGCACGAACCACGGGGCCTTGCCCCATATCCAACATACGATCCGCTTCATCGATAATGACCATCTCAATATAAGAGAGAGTGACAGCATCTTCCTCGATCAGTTTTGCTAAACGCCCTGGGGTCGCAATCAAAATATCACAAGCTCGGGTTAAAACATCGATTTGGACATTAAGCTTAAAACCACCAGTGATAATTACCGATGGAAAATCACAATAAGAACCTAAGTTTTTGACAACCTTATGAATTTGAAAAGCCAGTTCACGAGTCGGTGCCAATATTAAAATACGTGGATGTCTGCTTGAGTGTTTAGGCTCATCCAGTAAATATTGCAGGGCAGGCAGTACAAACGCAGCTGTTTTACCAGTTCCGGTGGCGGCGCCCGCCAGTACATCTTTGCGATCCAGCATTAATGGAATCGCTGCGGCTTGAATGGGCGTTGGCTTATTGTACGACTGTTTTCTGATAGCGCTTAATAGTACGTCATCTAGGTCAAATTCTTCAAATGTCATGCGACTCTCTGCTGTGCGTTATGGGCTTTATCAGTCTGTTTTTGAGCAGGCCTGATAGCTTGGTTAGCGACGATTTATCTTATAACAAGGATTATACGTGCTTGCGTCAATTTTCATGCGTTTTTGTTCGACAAAACTTTGCAATAGTTCATCCATAGCAATCATAATTTCTGGATCACCGTTTAATTCAAAAGGACCATGTTTTTTGATTTCGAGTATGCCATCGGCTTTAACATTGCCAGCAACAATGCCCGAAAAGGCCTTTCTGAGCTGACTTGCAAGGAGGTGTGGCGCTTGATCTCTGTTTAAATTGAGTTTTGACATGTTTTCATGGGTTGGTAAAAATGGTTGTTGCTGGTCTAATTCTAAGGTGATACGCCAGTTGTAGTAATAAGCGTCACTGCTATTTTTACGGTCTTGATGAATCACTTCCATATATCCCTTCATGCGTGTGGCAACATCCCGAGGTCGATTCACCATGACCTCTAATAAGTCGACGGCTTCACTCCCTAATGTGATTTTGATGAAGTTCATGACCGAATCAAAATAGGATTGACTGCCCCCATTACCCGTAAGAATCACAGGCAGTGGTAAACCTTCGTTTTTAGGATGCAATAGAATACTCAATAAATAGAGTAACTCCTCCATGGTGCCAGGGCCTCCTGGAAAGATAATGATGGCGTGCCCTAGGCGAACAAAAGCTTCCAGGCGTTTTTCAATATCTGGCAGAATACAGAGTTCATTTACAATCGCATTAGGGGCTTCGGCGGCAATAATGCCGGGCTCAGAAATGCCAATAAAACGACCCTTTGTATAACGTTGTTTGCCATGGCCGACCACCGCACCTTTCATTGGCGCTTTCATAACACCTGGACCACACCCCGTGCAAATATCTAAGTTACGCAAGCCTAATTCATAGCCGAGGTGTTTGCTGTATTTATACTCCGCTTCTGAAATAGAGTGCCCCCCCCAACAAACTACGATGTTCGGCAAGGTGTTAGGGCGCATCAACTGGGCATTACGGGCGATGTGAAAAATGGCATTGGTAATACCATGGGAGTGATCTAGCTTAAATTGCGGGTTTTCCATAATTTCATTGCGTGAATAGATTAAGTCACGAATCACTGCAAATAGATGCTCTCGAATACCGACTATCAGTTCATTGTCGACAAAAGCATGGCGGGGTGCATTTTTGATAATCAACTGTACCCCACGTCCCTTAGTGGCGACGTTAATGGAAAATCTCGCGTACTTTACCAGTAACTCTAATCCGTCATCTTCTTGTACGCCTGTGTTGAGTACCGCCAAGGCACATTGTTTAAGGAGATCATTTAAGCCTTGGTCAGAAGCGTCACAAAGCTGATGAGCTTCTTGATAAGATAAAATTTGTAGGGAGCCTTCAGGGCGGACGATGACTTCTGCAATATCGGTATTCATATTAAGGTAAACTCATTTGTCGGTTCTGGACGGTTGGCCTTGTTGAGATGGTTCGACTTTCAAGGCGGCACTAGAAACTATTTTCTATTAATTTAATTTGGCTAACTTTGAGGTTTTATTATGCGTGACAATCGTCCTTATGAGGAAGGTTTTTTAATCATTTTACTGTTATTGGCTTTGGCAGGATTGATTTGGTTATTTACCCCGTTTTTGGAAGCGCTGTTTTTTGCGATGATTTTAGCCACCGCAAGTTACCGTCTCTATCTACAGCTATTACCGCACTGTAAGGGCTCAGAGACACTTGCCGCTTCTGCAATGAGTACCATTATCTTTGTTGGCGTCATTGCCCCAGTGACCTATTTGTTGATTGAAGTCAGTATGCAAGTTGGACAGCTCTATAGCGAAGCGCAAACTTGGATTAATGCTCAGAATTCGGAAAGTTTGGCCGCTTTAAATCAATCACTATTGGCTTACTTGCCAGTGAGCGAAACGGCTCAAGCGGGTGCTTTAGAGCAAATTAAAGCCAATTCCGCCAAAATTATCGCCTTCGTACAGCAAACGACCGTGTTTGTATTTGAAGGAATTGTTGGCACTACCTCTTCTTTCGTAGCCTTTATAGGGCTTTCAATTTTTGCGCTGTTCTTCTTTTATCGGGATGGTGATGCCATTGCTAAACACATTGCCATTTTATCGCCTTTAGAAAATCGTTATGACCGTATGATTATGCAACGCTTTGCTAGTTTATCAACCGTATTGACCTTGAGTGTTGTCGGTATTGCCGTATTACAAGGTGTCTCTTTTGCGTTAGTGTCATGGGCATTAGGCTTGCCGGGCCTATTTATAGGGATGGCGATTGCGGTGACCTCTTTTATTCCGATTGTGGGTGCGGCACTGGTTTGGATTCCAATCGTTATTTATGCTTTAGTCCAAGGGGATTATGTCATGGCTGTGGTTATTAGTTTATGGGGTGTGGTGATTACCGGTTTTGTGATTGATAATATTATGCGTCCCATTATTATCACTAAACTAACCAAAGGGCTCGGTCAAGCGGGACAAGGCTTGTCGGTCGCAAACCATACGTTATTGACGGTTTTGTCGACCTTTGCCGGTTTGATTCACTTTGGTGTTATAGGTCTATTTTTTGGACCCGTGATTGCTGCGATGGCGATTACAATCTTTGATGTCTATGAGCATAAGAATTCTCACGTCCTAGATAGAACTTAGTGATAATTCATTAGGGTTAATAATGTTATGATGCGGTAACAAGAATTGTTTAGAGTCCGTCTTAAAATTCCAATTTGGAGGTTTTTATGAATGATACATTCAAGTCGTAAGTGCAACAGTTTTAATTTCCCAGAACACCTCATTAGGTGTTCTGAATCCTAAACACTTTCTTGGGCGATTGTTGAGCTTATCAACAACCCAATCAATTTCTTCCTGAGTTACTTTATCGAAGTCTGTTCCTTTTGGAAAGAATCGTCTTAACAATCCATTGGTATTTTCATTGGTTCCACGCTCCCAAGAAGAGTAAGGGTGGGCAAAATAAAAATACTGTCCCAAGCTCTTTTGCCATCGTTTGGTATTGTGAAAACTCTTTGCCATTATCTGAAGTTAATGAATGAACAGGCCTGTTTAAAGCTCGTAATTGCTCAATGATGACAGCGCTAACGATGTCTGACAGTCTCGTGT
>VCMI01000136.1 GCA_006222135.1 Thiomicrorhabdus sp.
ACACAACTGAAACAACTGTTACGGGTGTTGAGATGTTCCGTAAGCTTCTTGATCAAGGTCAAGCTGGTGATAACGTTGGTATCCTTTTACGTGGTACTAAGCGTGAAGATATCGAACGTGGTCAAGTATTGGCACATAAAGGTACGATCACTCCGCACTCTAAGTTCGAAGCTGAGATCTATGTACTTTCAAAAGATGAAGGTGGACGTCACACTCCATTCTTTCAAGGTTACCGTCCACAGTTTTACTTCCGTACAACTGATGTGACTGGTGCATGTACATTACCAGAAGGCACAGAAATGGTTATGCCTGGTGATAACGTACAAATGACAGTAGAGTTAATCAACCCAATCGCAATGAATGACGGTCTCCGTTTTGCCATTCGTGAAGGTGGACGTACTGTTGGTGCAGGTGTTGTAGCAAGAATTCTTGACTAAAATAACGCTTGTTTCATAAAAAAGAGGGCTATATGCCCTCTTTTTTTGTATCTATAATAAGGGGTTGTTTTAATTGGATTATGTTGCTATAATCCGCTCCCTTAGTTTGCATGCATTGAGTTTGCGTGCTTTTCTATTATGTAAATAAATGAGACCGAGATTATGGCTACACAGAATATTCGTATTCGCTTAAAAGCATTTGACCATCGTTTAATCGATCAGTCTGCTCGTGAAATTACTGAAACAGCAAAAAGAACGGGTGCACAAGTGCGTGGACCTATTCCTATGCCGACTCGTAAAGAACGTTTCACGATCCTAGTCTCACCTCACGTCAATAAAGACGCTCGTGATCAGTATGAAATTCGTACTCACAAGCGTCTACTAGATATTGTTGATCCAACAGAAAAGACTGTTGATGCATTGATGAAGCTAGATTTGGCTGCTGGTGTAGATGTTCAATTAGAATTACGTTAATCGTGATTTAGTCCATCATCAATCGTTATGATGGACAATAAATAATAAATAAGGAAATGGTATGAGTATTGGTATCATTGGTAAGAAAATCGGCATGACTCGTGTATTTGACGAGAATGGTGTATCTACTCCGGTAACGGTTGTAGAGGTTCAAGCGAACCGCATCACTCAGATCAAAACACTTGAAACTGACGGTTATTCTGCAATTCAAGTTACAACTGGTTCTGTACACGCTGGACGTGTTAACAAACCAGCAGCTGGGCAGTTTGCGAAAGCAGGTGTTGAAGCTGGAAGAGGTTTGTGGGAATTTCGTGTTGATTCAGCTGCTGAGTCTGAAGGTTTAGAAGTAGGTTCAGAACTTACTGTCGAGCGTTTCAACGAAGTTCCTGTAGTAGATGTTACCGGGACAACCAAAGGTAAAGGTTTTCAGGGTGGTATTAAGCGTCATAACTTTACGATGCAAGATGCAACTCACGGTAACTCTATTTCTCACCGTTCTAACGGTTCAATCGGGCAGAACCAAACTCCAGGTCGCGTTTTCAAAGGTAAGAAAATGTCTGGACATATGGGTGATGTACGTCAAACAACACAGAATCTAGATTTAGTTAGAGTTGATGCAGAAAACAACCTGTTATTGATTAAGGGTGCAATCCCTGGCGCTAAAAATAGTACTGTTATTGTTCGTAAAGCTGTTAAGTAAGGTGGGCATTATGGAATTAAAATTAATCGAATTAGCAACGGGCAAAGAAAACGGAACAGTTTCCGTTTCTGAAGCTTTGTTTGGTACAGAATTCAATGAAGCACTTGTTCACCAAGTTGTAACTGCATATATGAGTGGCGGCCGTCAAGGTACTAAAGCTCAGAAAAACCGTGCAGCTGTCAGCGGTGGTGGTGCTAAGCCTTGGAATCAAAAAGGGACTGGTCGAGCTCGTGCCGGTACAAGTCGTGGACCTATTTGGGTTGGCGGTGGGCGTGCGTTCCCTGGTCATAACCGTGATTTCTCACAGAAAGTTAACAAGAAGATGTATCGCGGTGCGATGAAGTCTATTGTTGCTGAGTTAAATCGCTCTGGACGTCTTATTGTGGTCGATGACTTTACAGTAGACGCTCCTAAGACAAAAGAATTTAAAGCCAAGTTAGCACAGTTAAATGTGACGGATGCTTTGGTTATTACTGAAGGTTTTGATGAGTATTTGTACTTGTCGGTTCGTAACCTTTATAGCGCTGATGTTTGTGATGTTGCTTCAATTGATCCAGTTAGTTTAATTGGTTTCAAGAATGTTGTAATGACTCAAGGTGCTGTTAAACAACTAGAGGAGCAATTAGCATGAATCAAGAAAGAATTCTAAAGGTCTTGCTTGCTCCGCATATCTCTGAGAAAGCTGCGATCCTTGCAGACACTCGTGAGCAATATGTGTTCAAAGTTGAGCCAACAGCAACTAAAACTGAAGTTAAACAGGCAGTTGAGTCTTTGTTCGATGTAAAAGTTCAGTCTGTTAACATGATCAACATTAAAGGTAAGCGTAAAATCTTTAAAGGTCGTCAAGGTCAACGTAACGGTATCCGTAAGGCAATCGTTCGTTTGGCAGCTGGCCAAGAAATCGATTTTTCGACTGCTGAGTAGGGAGTTACAACATGGCAATTATTAGAAAGTCTAAACCGACTTCTCCAGGTCGTCGTTTTATGGTTCATATTCTTGAGCCGACATTGCATAAAGGTAAGCCTCACGCAGCGTTACTAGAGAAGAAATCAAAGTCTGGTGGTCGTAATAACAACGGTCGTATCACTGTTCGTCATCACGGTGGTGGGCACAAGCAACATTACCGTATGGTTGATTTCAAGCGTACTAAGGTAGGTGTTCCAGCGACTGTTGAGCATCTTGAGTATGATCCTAACCGTTCAGCTCATATTGCATTGCTTAAGCATGCAGATGGTGAGTGGTCTTATATCATTGCTCCTCGATATTTGGCAGCTGGTGATCTTGTTGAGACAGGTGATCACGTTGCGATTAAGCCAGGTAACTGTTTACCGCTTAGAAATATCCCTGTAGGTACTGTTGTCCATAACGTAGAGATGCGTCCTGGAAAAGGTGCGCAGATTGCACGTAGTGCAGGTGTTTCTGCTTCTATCGCCGGTAAGGATGGTGCTTATGTTTTACTTCGACTTCGTTCAGGTGAAATGCGCAAGATTCTTGCAGAGTGTAAAGCAACGATCGGTGCTGTTGGTAATGCCGAGCATAGCCTTCGTAAGCTAGGTAAAGCTGGTGCTTCTCGCTGGCGTGGTATTCGTCCTACCGTTCGTGGTGTGGCGATGAACCCTGTTGATCACCCGCACGGTGGTGGTGAAGGTCGTACTTCTGGTGGTCGTAACCCATGTACTCCATGGGGTGTTCCTACTAAAGGTAAGAAGACTCGTAGCAATAAGCGTACTGATGGAATGATCGTACGTCGTCGTAACAAAAAATAAGGAAGGACACTGATGCCACGTTCAGTTAAAAAAGGACCTTTTGTTGATCATCACTTGTATAAGAAAGTGATCGAGGCGCAAGAATCTGGTAATAAACGTCCCATTAAAACTTGGTCAAGAAGATCTATGATTCTTCCTGACATGATTGGTATGACAATCGCAGTTCACAATGGTAAAGAGCACATTCCAGTTTTCGTATCTGAAAACATGGTTGGTCATAAACTTGGCGAGTTTTCACAAACTCGTACTTACCGTGGTCATTCCGCGGATAAGAAATCTAAGCGATAGTAGGAGATTAATATGCAAGTTAGTGCAATACATAAGTTTGCCCGTATTTCTCCACAGAAAGCGCGCTTAGTAGCTGACCAGATCCGTGGTAAAGATATTGAAACTGCTATTAACATCCTGTCGTTTAGCGACAAGAAAGCAGCGGATTTAATCAAAGCGGTTTTAAATTCAGCCATCGCCAACGCCGAGAACAATGAAGGCGCTGATATTGATGAATTAGTAGTTACTGCAGCATTTGTAGATGCGGGTCCAATCATGAAGCGCATGCGCGCTCGTGCTAAGGGTCGCGGTAACCGTATTTTAAAACGTATCAGTCACATCACTGTTACAGTTGGCGAAAAGTAAGGAGAATCAGAATGGGTCAAAAAGTACATCCTATTGGCATTCGTCTTGGTATTAGTAAAGATTGGAATGCACGTTGGTATGCGGATAGTAAGAACTTTTCTGATTTTCTTGTCAGTGATGTTGAAATTCGTAAAGAACTACATAGTAAGCTTGGTCATGCTTCTATCAGTAAGATTCACATTGAACGTGTAGCAAATGGAGTTCGTGTAACGATCCATACTGCTCGTCCAGGTGTTGTTATTGGTAAGAAGGGTGAAGATATTGAAAAACTAAAGCAGTCTTTGTCTAAGATGACGGGAATGCAAGTTAGTCTTAATGTCGAAGAAATTAAAACACCAGAGTTGGACGCTAAGCTTGTTGCAGAGGGTATTGCCCAGCAGCTTGAGAAGCGTATCCAATTCCGACGTGCTATGAAGCGTGCAGTAGGTAATGCAATGCGTCTAGGTGCTCAAGGAATCAAGGTAGCGGTTTCTGGTCGTTTAAATGGTACTGATATCGCACGTGGCGAGTGGTATAGAGAAGGTCGTGTACCTCTTCATACTTTCCGTGCTGATATTGATTATTCAGCTTTCGAAGCAGATACTACTTACGGCAAAATTGGCGTAAAAGTATGGATCTTCAAGGGTGAGAAACTTGGTAAATTATCGTTAACAGATAATGCACCGTCTAAGGGCAAGAAAGGCCGTAACTAAAAGGATAACTAACTATGTTAATGCCTAAACGTACTAAATTTAGAAAAGTACACAAAGGACGTAACCGTGGTTTGGCGCAAGTCGGAAACAAAGTTAGCTTCGGTGATTTCGGTCTTAAAGCCTTAGAGCGCGGAAGAATGACTTCACGTCAGATCGAAGCTGGTCGTCGTGTTATGACTCGTCACGTAAAGCGTGGTGCAAAGATTTGGATTCGAGTATTCCCAGATAAGCCGATTACTAACAAGCCTCTTGAGGTTCGTATGGGTAAAGGTAAGGGTAGTGTTGAGTATTGGGTAGCTCAGATTCAGCCTGGTCGTGTTTTATACGAGATTCAGGGTGTTGATGAGAAGCTTGCTAAAGAAGCGTTCGCGCTTGCTGCCGCTAAACTACCTTTTAAAACACAAGTTGTAACGAAAACGGTGATGTAAATGACTGCTAAAGAATTAAATGAAAAGCCAGTTGATGAGCTAAGAACAGAATTGCTTAATTTATTAAAAGAGCAATTCAATCTAAGAATGCAAAATGCAACTAGTCAGTTATCTAACTCTTCTCAATTGAAAAAAGTTCGTCGTTCAATTGCTAGAGTTAAAACCATCATTCGTCAAAAAGTGAGTGTATAAAGATGGCTGATCAAGAAAAGAAAGCTCGTACAATGCAAGGTGTTGTAGCTAGTAACGGTATGCAAGATTCAATCGTTGTTAATACTTCACGCTATGTTAAGCATGCTAAGTACAAGAAATTTATTAGAAAATCTACTAAAGTTATGGCTCATGATGCTGAAAACATTTGTGGTGTTGGCGATACAGTCACCATTCAGGAATGTAGGCCTCTGTCAAAAAATAAGTCTTGGACATTAGTAAGTATTGATAGTAAAGCTAAGATTTAACTTTTATAGCATTCCGCGAATTATTCTGTTATAATTCGCGAAATGAATAAAGCCACTCTAAAGAGTCAGCCTGATTTGTTTCAGGAACTACTCTTTTAAGTGGTTTTTGTGCTGTAAGTAATTTTTATTTTTATGGATGGAGTACCACCATGATTCAGATGCAAACAGTGCTTGATGTTGCTGATAACAGCGGAGCACGACGCGTCCTATGCATTAAAGTGTTAGGCGGATCAAAACGCCGTTACGCTAGTGTTGGTGACGTGATTAAAGTGAGTGTTAAAGAAGCAGCACCTCGCGGAAAAGTGAAGAAAGGTGATGTCTACAATGCTGTAGTAGTTCGTACTGCTAAAGGTGTTAGACGTCCTGACGGTTCTTTGATTAAGTTTGACGGCAACGCTGCTGTTATTCTTAATGCAAAATTAGAGCCAGTTGGAACACGTATCTTCGGACCTGTAACTCGCGAGCTGCGTAATGAAAAATTTATGAAAATTGTTTCATTAGCTCCTGAAGTACTATAAGGAAGAAGGTATGAATCGTTTAAAGAAAGGTGATGAAGTTATCGTTATTACTGGTAAAGACAAAGGGAAAAGAGGTTCTATTTCTTCTGTTCAAACCAACGGTAAGGTTCTAGTTGATGGTATTAACTTAGTAAAGAAACACACTAAGGGTGACCCTCAGACGGGTGCTCAAGGTGGAATTCTTTCAAAGGAAATGCCTATTGATGCCTCAAATGTGGCTTTGGTGAATCCTGAGACTAATAAAGCTGGCAAGGTCGGTATTAAAGTTGAAGGGGATTCTAAAATCCGCTTTTTTAAATCTACTGGTAAAGCGATCGACGCTTAATATAGGGTAGAAAATGGCAAGTTTACAGAAAGTATATCAAGACCAGGTTATTGCTAATTTAGTAGAGCAATTTGGTTACAAATCTCCAATGCAGGCACCTAGATTGATTAAGATTACAATCAATATGGGTGTTGGTGAAGCAATTGGCGATAAGAAGGTCCTAGATCACGCAGTCTCTGACATGGAAAAAATTTCAGGTCAGAAAGCAGTTAAAACATTGGCACGTAAGTCTGTCGCTAGTTTTAAAGTTCGTGATGGTTACCCGTTAGGTTGCAAAGTAACTTTACGTGGTGCCAAGATGTATGAATTCCTAGATCGTCTAATCAATATCTCCTTGCCTCGTGTAAGAGATTTTCGTGGTGTAAACCCGAAAGCATTTGATGGTCGTGGAAACTACAACCTAGGTATTAAAGAGCAAATTATTTTCCCTGAAATCGAATTTGATAAGATTGACAAAATCCGCGGTATGGATATTAACTTTGTCACCACTGCAAATACGAATGATGAGGCGAAAGCTCTTTTAGAAGCCTTTAATTTTCCATTCACGAAATAGGGGTTCACTGATGGCTAAGCAATCAATGATTGAACGTGAAAAAAAGCGTGCAAAGATAGTAGCGAAATTCGCTACTAAACGTGATGCGTTAAAAACAGCATCAGTAGACATGGCACTTAGTTTCGAAGAGCGTATGGAAGCAATGGATAAGCTAGCAGCTCTTCCTCGTAATGCTTCTCCAGTTCGCCAGCGTAATCGCTGTCGTATGACTGGACGCCCTCACGGTGTTTATAAAAAGTTTGGTTTATCACGTAACATGCTAAGAGAATTAGCAATGCAAGGTGATATACCTGGTTTAAGAAAAGCTAGTTGGTAAGGATAATTATCTATGAGTATGTCTGATCCAGTTGCTGATATGTTGACACGAATCCGTAACGGCCAAATGGCCGGTCACGGGAAAGTAAATATGCCTTCTTCAAAACTTAAAGTAGCATTAGCTAAAGTTTTGACTGCAGAAGGTTATATTGCGGCATTCAGTATTAAAGAAGATGAAGTTAAAGGGAAAGCTGAGTTATCAGTAGACCTAAAGTATTTTGATGGAAACCCTGTTATTGATATGATTAAACGTGTGAGCCGTCCAGGTTTACGTGTTTATAAAAACAAAGACGAGTTACCTAACGTAATTGGTGGTCTTGGTATCGCTGTAATTTCAACGTCTAAAGGTATTATGACTGACCGTGACGCTCGCCAAGCGGGTGTTGGTGGCGAAGTTATTTGCTACGTAGCATAAGGAATATATTATGTCTAGAATTGCAAAAGCTGCTGTTGTAGTCCCTGAAAATGTACAAGTTACATTTGACGGTTCAGAAGTAACGGTAAAAGGCGCTAAGGCTTCATTGACTAAAAAGTTCAATGTAGCCGTTGTGTTTAAGTCTGAAGACGGTAAAGTATTTTGTACGCCAGTTAACAATACTTCAGGTGATTGGGCTCAAGCTGGTACAGCTCGTTCAATCATTAATAGTATGGTTGTTGGTGTTACAGATGGTTTTGAGAAGAAGTTAAAGTTAGTTGGTGTTGGTTACCGTGCAAAAGCTGAGGGCAATGTTTTAGACTTGACTCTTGGTTTTTCACATCCGGTAAAGCATGCTATACCGGCTGGCATTACTATTGAGACTCCGTCACAAACAGAAATCGTTGTAAAAGGCGCGGACAAGCAAGTTGTTGGACAAGTTGCTGCTGAGATTCGTGCATACCGCCCACCTGAACCTTATAAAGGCAAGGGTGTTAAGTATGCTGATGAGCGTATTTTACGTAAAGAAGCTAAGAAGAAATAAAGCTGGAAGTTGATATGAATAAGAAAACAGCCCGTCTTCGTAGAGCTAAGAAAACTCGTGCCAAAATTATTGAGCTACAAATGCCGAGATTGTGCGTTCACCGTACATCTCAGCATATATACGCTCAGCTGATCTCAGCAAGTGGTACCGAAGTTATTGCTGTATGCTCTACCGTTCAAGCGGACGTTAAGAAAGAAATCAGCAACACTGGTAACAAAGATGCTGCTAAAGCTGTTGGTAAATCAATCGCTGAAAAAGCAATCGCAGCTGGTGTAAAAACTGTTGCTTTTGATCGTTCAGGGTTTAAATACCACGGCCGTATCCAAGAATTAGCAGACTCAGCCCGTGCAAACGGTCTTGAATTTTAAAGGAAGGATGAATTATGTCTTCACGTGAATTACAAGACGATGGAATGATTGAAAAGTTAGTAGACATTCGTCGTGTTGCCAAGGTTGTAAAAGGTGGACGTGTATTTAGTTTTTCAGCACTAGCAGTCGTTGGTGATGGTAATGGTCAGGTAGGATTCGGTGGTGGTAAAGCTGCTGAAGTTCCAATCGCGATCAAAAAAGCCATGGAAAAAGCTCGTCGTAACATGAAAGATATCCATCTTAATGATGGAACTATCCAATACCCAATTAACTTCAAGCAAGGTGCCGTTAACATTGTTATGCTCCCTGCTTCTGAAGGTACTGGTGTTATTGCTGGTGGTGCTATGCGTGCAGTGTTAGAAGCTGCAGGTGTTAAAGACGTACTTTCAAAATGTATCGGCACTACACGCCCTGTAAACGTTGTACGTTCAACTGTTAATGCTTTAGTTAGTATTTCTAGTCCTGAACATATTGCAGCTAAACGCGGTAAAACAGTCGGTCAAATTTTAGGTGAGTAATATGTCAGATAAAAATATGTCACAGTGACGTTGGTAAAAAGCACCATTGGTCGCTTACCAAATCACAGAGCATGTGTTTCTGGGCTTGGTCTAAGAAGGATGCACCAAACGGTTAGCGTTATTGATACTCCAGAAAATCGTGGAATGATCAATAAGGTTCACTATTTGCTAAAAGTAGAGGAAGCATAATATGCAACTTAATACTCTAAAACCAGCAGAAGGTTCTAAATCTGAAAGAAAACGCGTCGCTCGCGGTCAGGGTTCTGGCTGGGGTAAGATGGGTGGACGTGGTCATAAAGGTCAGAAATCTCGTTCTGGTGGTTTGCCTAAGATCGGTTTTGAAGGTGGTCAGATGCCTCTTCAAAGAAGACTTCCTAAGGTCGGCTTCAGATCAAGAAAAGCTACATATGCAACTGAGATTCGTCTTGATTTATTAGCGAAAGTTGAAGCGGATGTCATTGACATTGCAGCTTTGAAAGCCGCTGATCTAATCGGTGACAGAATTAAAGTTGTAAAAGTTGTTTGCTCTGGTGAAATTACTAAAGCAGTTAAGTTGTCTGGTATTAAGGCTTCTGCGGGTGCTCTAGCAGCAATCGTAGCTGCTGGCGGTACTGTAGAGGCTTAATATGAATAGTTCTAATGCATCTTCCGGTATGAGTGATTTAAAGAACAAGATTTTATTTGTTCTTGGGGCGATCGTCGTCTTTAGGCTAGGTACTCATATACCAGTACCGTCTATTGACCCAATTGCATTAGCTGCGATGTTTGAACAGCAAAAGGGAACCATTCTAGACATGTTTAACATGTTTTCGGGTGGTGCTCTTGAGCGTTTATCTATCTTTGCATTAGGTATTATGCCTTATATATCTGCCTCTATTATTATGCAGTTATTAACCGTGGTATCGCCTTCTTTAGAACGATTAAAGAAGGATGGAGAGCAGGGTCGTCGCAAAATTACTCAATACACACGCTATGGTACCGTTGTCTTGGCAACGTTCCAGGCGTTGGGTGTCGCAATTGCTTTAGAATCTCAAAATATTAATGGTATGTCTGTTGTAGTAGACCCTGGTCTACTCTTTAGATTGACTGCAGTTGTAACGCTTGTTGGTGGAACAATTTTCTTAATGTGGCTTGGTGAGCAAATCACTGAACGCGGCATAGGTAACGGTATATCACTGATTATCTTTGCGGGGATTGTTGCTGGATTACCATCTGCTTTAGGTGGTACATTCGAACAAGTGAATACAGGTGCTCTTCACGCAATCACAGTGTTTGTTTTACTGGCACTTATTTTTGCCGTGATTGCTTTTGTTGTCTTTGTAGAGCGCGGGCAACGTCGTATACCAGTTCATTATGCGCAGAAATCGCGTAGCAATAGACATTACGGCGGTCAAGAGTCTCACTTACCATTAAAGTTAAACATGGCTGGGGTCATTCCTCCTATCTTTGCCTCTAGTATCATTTTGTTTCCAGCGACCATTGGTGGCTGGTTCGGTGAGGCTGAAGGTATGGGTTGGTTAAAGGATATTGCAACCACAATGTCCCCTGGACAGCCTATTTATGTTTTACTTTATGCAATGGCGATTATTTTCTTCTGTTTCTTTTATACAGCGATTGTTTTCAATCCTAAAGAAACAGCAGACAACTTAAGAAAATCTGGTGCCTATTTACCAGGGATTAGACCAGGTGCTCAAACAGCGCGTCATATAGACGGTATTATGGGTCGATTAACCCTAGCGGGTGCGATTTATATTACAGCGGTCTGCTTGCTGCCTGAGTTCTTAATTCTGTACTGGAATGTCCCGTTCTATTTTGGCGGAACATCACTACTGATCATTGTTATTGTTGTTATGGATTTCATGACTCAAGTGCAAGCACAAATGCAGTCGACACAGTATTCAGGCATGATGAAAAAATCAAAACGCAAGAGCCGCTAACCAATTTGGTTGTAGCTCTAGTATTTAGTCTGAAAGGCGAGTACAATACTCTGTTTTTCAGTAGATGGATTTAAAGGGAGCGCACTATGGCACGAATTGCCGGTGTAAACATTCCAGTTAACAAACATATTGTTATCGGTTTGACTTCGATCTACGGGATTGGTTCAACTACATCAAAAGCAATTTGTGCTTCTGTTGGTTTGGACTCATCTACGAAAGTTCGAGAACTAACTGAAGTTCAGTTAGAAGCACTTCGATCAGAAGTGACAAAATTTAAAATTGAAGGTGATCTTCGTCGTGAAGTATCTATGAACATTAAGCGATTAATGGACATGGGTTGTTACCGCGGAATTCGTCATCGTCGTAGTCTACCTATGCGTGGACAACGTACAAAAACTAATGCACGTACTCGTAAAGGTCCTGTAAGACCTATTAAGAGATAACGCATAATTGCGAGAGAAGATTATGGCTAAAGCTAAAGCAAATTCGCGTGTTAAGAAGAAAGTAAAACAGGTTGTGACAGATGCAGTAGCACATGTTCACGCTAGTTTTAACAACACAATTGTGACTATCACAGACCGTCAGGGTAATGCACTGTGCTGGGCTACTTCAGGTGGAAGCGGTTTCCGTGGTTCACGTAAAAGTACGCCTTTTGCTGCGCAGGTCGCTGCAGAACGTTGTGGCCAAATGGCCCACGATTTTGGTGTTAAGAACTTAGATGTTATGGTAAAAGGTCCTGGACCTGGCCGTGACTCTGCTGTTCGTGGCTTAAATGGTGCAGGATTCAAGATTACATCAATTGCTGATGTAACTCCAATTCCGCATAATGGTTGCCGTCCACCTAAGAAACGTCGCGTTTAATATTTGAGGTAATCATGGCTAGATATATTGGTCCAAAGTGTAAACTTGCCCGTCGTGAAGGAACTGACCTATTTTTGAAAAGTGGTGTGCGTAGCATCGAATCAAAATGTAAAATTGATCAGTTACCTGGACAACATGGTACAGGACGAAAGAAAGTAACCGAATACGGTTTACAGCTTCGTGAGAAACAAAAAGTTCGTCGTATGTACGGCGTATTAGAAAAAAAGTTCCGTCTTTATTACAAAGAAGCTGATCGTCGTAGAGGTTCAACAGGTTTAAACTTGTTGCAAATCCTTGAAAGCCGTCTAGACAACGTTGTATATCGTATGGGCTTTGCATCAACACGTGCAGAAGCACGTCAGTTGGTATCACATAAGTCAATTTTAGTTAACGGTCAATCAGTGAATATCCCTTCTTATGAAGTGTCTGCTGGTGATATTGTTGCTATTAGAGAGAAATCACGTACTCAAACGCGTATCGCTTCTGCATTAGATTTAAATGCACAAGCTAGTACTGTTAGTTGGGTTGATGTGAATAAGACTGCATTTGAAGGGACTTTTAAAAATCTTCCTGATCGTACAGATCTTTCTTCTGATATTTCAGAAAACCTAATCGTTGAGCTTTACTCTAAGTAAAACCTGATACGGAGATACCCTCGAATGCAAGAGATGTTAGAGCAGTTGTTGACGCCTCGTTTAGTTGATATTAAAAGAAAAAGTGAATTTCACAGTCGTGTCACTTTAGAGCCACTTGAACGTGGTTTTGGACACACACTAGGAAATGCACTTCGTCGTATTTTATTATCTTCTATGCCTGGTGGGGCTATAGTACAAGCAAAAATTGAAGGTGTTTTACACGAATATTCTTCTATTGAAGGTGTAAGAGAAGATGTACTTGAAATTCTTTTAAACCTCAAAGAAGTCGCTGTAAAATTTAATGCAACAGACCATGCGGAATTAACGCTAAGTAAGAAGGGTCCTGCGATCGTTCGAGCTTCAGATATCATACTAAACCATGATATTGAGATTGCTAACCCTGATCATGTCATTGCACATGTCGCTGAAGGTGCGGAGTTGAATATGACTCTAACGCTACGTTCAGGAATGGGTTATCAACCAGCGGTAAGAACTGAAGAAGATTCTGGAATCGGTGTTTTACGTTTAGACGCTAGTTTCAGTCCTGTTCATACAGTAAGTTATGAAGTTCAGAACGCACGTGTTGAGCAACGTTCAGACCTAGATAAGTTAATTATCGATATTGTCACTGACGGTACTTTAGATCCTGAAGATGCCATTAAGCAGGCAGCAACGGTTCTACATTATCAACTGAATGCTTTTGTTGATCTTAAGCATAAGGAAGTTGTAGCGCCAGAGGAAGAAGATAATGAGTTTGATCCTATCTTCTTACAACCTGTTGATGATTTAGAATTGACTGTTCGTTCAGCAAATTGTCTGAAAGCAGAACAAATCTATTATATTGGTGATTTAGTACAGAGAGCTGAGCCTCACTTACTTAAAACTCCTAACCTAGGTAAAAAATCTCTGCAAGAGATCAAAGATGTTCTTGCACAAAGAGGTTTGAGCTTAGGGACTAAATTAGAGAACTGGCCGCCAGCAAGTTTGGTTAGTAAAGAGTCAGCATAAAATAAGGAAGCTATCATGCGTCATGGTAAAACAGGTCGTAAGTTAAATCGCAATAGTTCACACCGTAAGGCAATGTTTAAAAACATGTCTGCTTCGCTTATCGATCACGAAGTTATACGTACTACGGTTGCTAAAGCGAAAGAACTTCGTGGAATTGCTGAACCTATGATTACACTTGCTAAAGTAGACAGCGTACATAATCGCCGTCTTGCTATGGCACGTTTAGGTGATAAAGCAATGGTTGCAAAGTTATTCACAGAGCTTGGTCCTCGTTACCAAACTCGTCCAGGTGGGTATATCCGCATTTTAAAATGTGGTTTCCGTCCTGGTGATAACGCACCAATGGCACATGTTGAATTAGTTGATCGTCCGATCGCTGCTTCAGCAGATGCTGTTGAGTAATCAGCATTAAAAAACCGGTTTTACCGGTTTTTTATATCTAAAATTCTTCAAATGATTATCGATACTCATTGTCATTTAGATTCACTTCTTGAGTCTTCCGTAGATTTTATGGATTCCCAATCCGTATTTCAAAAAATAATCTTACTCCCCAATTCATTGCCATGTCCGTCAGTCCTGATAACTGGCCTATCGCTCTTAAGTTAGCTTTTTTGTATCCCTCTGTTCATGCAGCCCTAGGTATTCATCCTTGGTACGTTACGGCCCAAAGCCGTTCTAGTCTTCAATCACTCGAAGAATTATTAAATGCTGAGCAAGTTGTGGCTTTAGGTGAAATTGGTTTGGATTTCTCACCCGCCTATCACCACACTAAACAACTTCAAATTGAACTCCTTGAAGCACAGTTATCTTTAGCTGAAAATTTTAGTAAACCTGTCTCGTTACATGTTGTGAAGGCACACAATGAACTGTACCAGAGCCTGCGTGAACATAACTTAATGGGTGTTATTCATGGATTGGGCAGTAGTCTTGAGGTGGCTAAGAATTATGTTGATTGTGGTTTTAAAATTGGGGTCAATGGCGTGTTATTGCGAGAGAATGCTCATCGATATCATGCATTAGTACGCCATTACGGTCTTGAACATCTTGTTTTGGAAACGGATTATCCAAATGTAAGGTTACCAGGCCTGGTCAAATCTAATTTACATGATACTATTCGCGTTGTAGAACAGGTTGCTAGATTACTCAGTCTCTCATTTGATGATGTTTTACATCAAACCACCGCTAATGCACAACAGATCTTTAAATTGGATGGAAATTAATATGTTACAAAACCCTTTAGTTGAACGTAGTCTTTTAGTGTTTGAAGATACAGGGGTACTGCAATTGCATTCTTCACACGTACTTGTTGCGGGCGTTGGAGGCGTAGGAGGGTTTGTTATTGAAGCACTGGCACGTGCTGGTGTCGGTCGTTTAACAATTATTGATCATGATACAGTTTCGCCTTCCAATATGAATCGTCAAATTATCGCTCTAAATTCAACCCAAGGTCGAAATAAAGCAGATCTAATGGCAGAGCGTATAGCAGATATTAACCCTGAGTGTAATGTAACAGTCTCACATGCATTTTTACGCCCGGACGATATGGACGAACTTCTTTCCGACTCCTATGATTTTGTGGTGGATGCGATTGATAGCCTAAACTGTAAAACAGCATTGGTTATCACGGCTGTCCAGAAAGGCATCCCTGTCGCATCTAGTATGGGGGCCGGAAGGAGGATTGATCCTTCAAAGATTCAATTGGCGGATATTTCTAAAACCTACGGCTGTGCTTTAGCGCGCAATATGCGTCAGCGATTGAAGAAACAACGTATCCATAAGGGCGTGATTACGGTTTTTTCAAGTGAACTTCCAAAAGCACCCGGTCCAATGGAAGAGATAGAGGGATCGCGTGGCCGCGTCGTCAATGGCACGGCAAGTTATATGCCTGGAATTTTTGGTTTGATGCTAGCAGGACGCGTCATTCAAATTTTAGCGGCCCCCAATGAAGATTCGTTAGGTTAATGAATCCATCTAGGTCTCTACAGCTAATTCAATAACGGGTATAAGCCTGTTTTATTGACTTCATGTTGTGCATTCTTAATCTGGTGGTTTTTCTGAAGATCAGAGATGATCTTTTTAATAATAGGCTGGCTTTGTGATAAAGGCATTCCGGCCTTTAGATTTGAATCATAAAGTATCTTTAGAAGTAGATAATCGAGTCCGGTCAGGAGTTCTATTCTACTGGCATCGTTGGCAATGCTGGGATTGACCCAGTCAGAATCATTTGGCAATCCCATCACTTGAGTGGTTTCTTCGACAATACACGCCACGAGCAGTCCACGGCTATAGACATGGTCTACTGGAATAATCACCACAGCTTGTTCAATCTGATTCTGAGCATTCAGTGCAAAACTCCCCATACAGTTACTTTCACGTTCTATATTCTTAACCCTACTCTTTGATACTTGCTGGATGATGCGGCCGTAGTCGACATCTTGGGTTAGATGAATAAGTAGATTTGGCTTTTGTTGTTTATTTGAAACAAGCTGGATTGAGTGCTGTGTAATGGTTTGTAAATGCTGTAAATGCTGATTGAAAAGGCTTTCAACGACAGAGTTCTGCGGAAGGTTATGATAAACGAATTTGTACAAGATCGGTTTTTGCCACTTAATAATCCGTTGTTGGGTTTTACGGTATTCATTTTTGAGGGCGATTTCATTAAATGCTTTTTGAATGTAGCTAGGAGATTGCCACTCAATAGCAGTTGGTAGTTCGTTAGAGCTGCTAGAGGGCGCCCAAAAGAGCGCCGCTAGCACCAAGGCTAACTTGTAATCTAAGTGGTTGGTTAGGGCATTTTTAAGCATAATTCATCCCTATTATTGTGTTGTACAGAGTGACCAGGCCTGGTCACTCTATACAGTGGCGGCCATTAACTGTTTTTTAAGATAAAAACCAGTATGCGATTCAGGCGATTCTGCAATTTTCTCAGGTGTTCCTGCGGCCACAATTAATCCACCACCAGAACCACCCTCAGGGCCTAAATCAATGACCCAGTCGGCCGTTTTAATAACATCTAGATTGTGTTCGATAATCACGATGGTATTGCCTTGATCGCGTAGATGACGAACCACTTTTAAGAGTAATTCAATATCATGGAAATGCAATCCTGTTGTCGGCTCATCGAGGATATAAAGCGTATTTCCCGTGTCACGTTTAGAAAGCTCTTTGGCCAGTTTAACTCTTTGGGCTTCGCCACCCGACAGCGTCGTTGCACTCTGTCCAAGTTTGATATATCCCAAGCCCACTTCCATTAGCATTTGCAACTTACGAGCAATCATCGGAATGACATCAAAGAAGGCGCGAGCGTCTTCAATGGTCATTTCGAGCATCTGCTGGATGTTTTTGCCTTTGTATTTTACTTGTAGCGTCTCACGATTATAGCGGGCGCCCTTGCAGAGATCGCAAGGAACAAATACGTCTGGTAAAAAGTGCATTTCAACTCTGATTACGCCATCACCCTGGCAAGCTTCACAGCGTCCACCCTTGACATTGAAACTGAATCGGCCGGGCGTATAACCGCGTGCACGGGATTCTGGGGTCGCTGAAAGCAGCTCTCGAATGGGTGTGAATAACCCTGTATAAGTCGCAGGATTGGAACGCGGCGTACGGCCAATGGCACTTTGATCGATGTTAACAGATTTATCAAAGAGCTCCATGCCTCGCACGGCTGTATAAGGTGCTGGTGTCTGCATCGCTTTGTTGAGCATATTGGCGGCGAGTTTTGAAAGCGTGCCGTTGATCAGCGTAGATTTACCAGAACCAGAGACGCCTGTGATGCAGGTTAATAGACCTTCGGGAATGGCTAATTCAACATCCTGCAAGTTATTACCGCTGGCACCTTCAATAATAAGCCATTTGTCTTCCTGCGGTGGTAAGCGGGTTTCTGGAATGGCTATTTTACGTACCCCACTCAAATACTGCCCCGTTAAAGAGTTCGGGTCGTTGGCGACAAATTCAGGTGTGCCTTGCGACATAATTCGGCCACCGTGAATCCCTGCGCCAGGTCCAATATCCAAAACATAATCCGCTGCGCGAATGGCTTCTTCGTCGTGTTCAACCACGATCACGGTATTACCTATATCACGCAGATGGAATAGAGTTGAAAGCAGACGATCATTGTCACGCTGATGAAGGCCTATAGAGGGTTCATCTAAAACATACATGACACCCACCAAGCCTGCGCCTATTTGGCTGGCTAAGCGAATACGCTGTGCTTCACCGCCGGAAAGTGTGTTGGCACCGCGATTGAGCGCAAGGTAGTTCAACCCTACATTGACTAAGAAGGTTAGGCGTGCAAAGACTTCTTTGACAATCTTGCTGGCAATCTGCCCTTTGGCACCTTCTAGTGTGTAGTCACTAAATAGTTGGTGCAACTCACCAACTGGACGTTCAGTGATGGACGGTAGGTTTTGATTGTTTACAAAAACGTTACGTGCAATTTCATTTAACCGTGTGCCGTGACAGCTGTCGCAAGGTTGCGACACTCGATATTTTTCAAGTTCATCGCGTACTGTTTTGCTTTCAGTATCAGTAAAGCGGCGTTCCATATTTGGAAGGACACCTTCAAAACGTCGAACAGCGCTGTATCGGCCATGTGGTAGGGGGATTTTTTTACCATCTGAGCCAAAAAGGATGGTTTGTTGGTGTGCTTCATCCAGTTCTTCCCAGGGGGTTTCAATGTCGAAGCCATAGAAATCCGCAACGGCTTTGAGAATGTCGTAATAGTATTTATGACGACGATCCCAACCACGAATAGCACCGCCCGCTAAACTGAGTTGAGGGTGGGTAATAACGAGTTCTGCTTGAAAAGTATCTTTCATTCCTAAGCCATCACAGGTTGGACAAGCCCCATGCGGATTATTGAAAGAGAAAATGCGCGGTTCTAATTCAGGGACGCTGTAACCACAGTGAGGGCAGGAGAATTTTTCTGAAAACAGCAGGGCAAAATCGTGCTCGTCGTCCATAGGCAATACTTGGGCGATACCGTCCGCTAGCTTAAGGGCTGTCTCAAAAGATTCCGCTAGACGCTGCTTCATGTCATCTCGGACTTTAAAGCGATCGACAATGACATCAATATTATGTTTTTTATTTTTATCCAGTTGGATTTTGCCATCTAAATCGACAATGTCACCATCAATCCGTGCGCGAATAAAACCTTGTGCCTGGAGCTCTTCCAATAGATGAACGTGTTCACCCTTTTTACTACGCACAATCGGCGCAATCAATAAACACTTGGTGCCTTCAGGCAAGTTTAAGGTATGGTCGACCATTTGACTGACGGTTTGTGCTTCTAAATCACAACCGTGAGTAGGGCAACGCGGGGTACCAACACGAGCGTACAGCAGACGTAAATAATCATAAATCTCCGTGACGGTACCGACTGTCGAACGTGGGTTGTGCGAAGTAGACTTTTGTTCAATGGAGATAGCCGGCGAGAGACCTTCTATGTGGTCTACATCGGGCTTTTCCATAATCGATAAAAATTGACGGGCATAAGCTGAAAGGGATTCAACATAACGACGTTGACCCTCCGCATAGATGGTATCAAAGGCAAGCGAAGATTTCCCCGAGCCAGATAAGCCAGTAATAACGATGAGCTTATCACGCGGTAATGTGACATCAATATTTTTTAAATTGTGGGTACGAGCCCCTTGAATAATGATTTCTTCGAGCATGCCTGCCCCTCAATTTTGAGTTAATTGAGTATTATAACAAGATTAACTTAGATTACATAAAGCTGCATAACTCTGATTATCGAGAACTTATAAAAATGACCAGGCCTGGTCAACTTTCGAGGCGTTGTAAGTCGCACGCAATAAAGGTAAAGGCTCCCGTAACCCCCTGTAGATGCGGAGTGCTTAAGGCGCTAATAACAAAACGCCTGAAATGACTACTTGAAGCGTGCTTTCTCCCGCTGAAACGGCAGGTGGTGCCATGCTCTCAGCCGCTAACATTCGATTAGAGGTGTAACCGTGTGTTATTGGAGGGGTGTATGGCGTGTTAATACGCGTTTCCAAAATTTGGTAGTCTGGCGCATGAAAGCCTTGGGCGATCATAGAGGCTTGTTTTTGGAAGCTTTGTATCGCTTTCATTGTCAATTTTTGCATGACGTCTGCTTTAAGCTCGGTAGAGACACCGGATTGCATGGATTGGTAAGCGAGATAAGGCTGTAGGTCTGAGAGTACGGTAATCAGGTCTGGTTTATTCTCGAGTGTGATCGTTAAGCTCTGCGAGCCAGTCCAGTGGCTGATGATTTGCTGTTTATTATAGACGGGACGAATATTATACTGGGAAGTTTGACTCTTAACATCAGGCTGTTTTTTAAGGGCTCCAAGGGCTTCTTGCATCTTTAAGTTAATCTCATTCGCCACCATTTGTGCGGAGATGCCTTGAGCGACGCGGTTAAAAACAATTGTCAGCTTGTCGTTAGAAATGTCTTGGCTTTCAGAGATGGAAAAGTGAACCTGATTACCCTGGATTTCATTATTCTGGTTCGTTACAGTTTGCGCCATGACCGAAGGGCTGAGTAAGCTGGCCGTGCTGAGAGTGAATATCAATAAGAGTGGTTTTCTATTGCGACCGCTTGCTTGCAGTAATCGATTAAACATCTGTTTCTCCATTAGTAATTAAGGAGCCTTAACACCTCTAGGCTCTATTAGGCTGTCAAATGAAAATAAGCGTTATTTAAAATGGCATAGAATCTGACTTCGATTATAACTCGGTGCTTTTCCAGCAGTGTTATAATTTGTCGCGGATATTCTTATGTCGATTTATCTACTAATGTCATCTACAACCAAGGAAGCCCAAGCATGTCGATTCCCCAACCCAATTCCATGAGTCCGGTAGAACGCCGCGCCGCATTTTCGATCGCTGGAATTTTCTCAACCCGAATGTTGGGATTGTTTATGATTTTCCCCGTCTTTTCTTTGTTTGCAGAAGGCGAGTTTGTAAATGTTACGGGTATGCAAATCGGTATTGCCATGGGGATCTACGGCTTAACGCAGGCCTTTTTACAAATTCCATATGGCATGCTGTCTGATAAATATGGTCGTAAACCTCTCATTATTGCGGGGATGCTGGTGTTTATGGCTGGGTCTATCGTTTGTGCATTGGCCGACTCGATTGAAGTGATGATTCTGGGGCGAGCGATTCAAGGTATGGGTGCTGTGGCGGCTGTACTAATGGCTTCTGTTGGCGATTTAGTGACCGAGCAGTTTAGATTGCGTGCTATGTCTATTGTTGGTATGACGATAGGACTTTCTTTTACGCTTTCCTTGGTTGCGGGACCTGTCTTAGCGAATTGGTTTGGCGTTCGTGGTATTTTTTGGGTGATTGCTGGATTAGCGGTTCTCGGTATGGTGTTAGTCTGGTGGGTGATGCCCAAAATTGAACATCAAGAATTTCAGCGTGAAGCACAAGTCGATCCCAGCCAATTTAAAACGATTTTAAAAAACACTCAGTTATTACGTTTGAATTTGGGTGTGTTTATTCTGCACGCCTTGCTAACCGCCATGTTTGTCGCCTTACCCTTAAGCTTAAGAGATAATGCTGGGCTAGACATTCTGAGCCACTGGCACATTTACCTGCCCGTCATGCTGTTGTCCTTTACCTTAATGGTGCCGTTTATTATTCAGGCCGAAAGCAAAGGCCGTATGAAGCTGATGTTTGTCGGTGCCGTGGCGGTGCTTATGTTATCGCAAATTGGATTCGCCACCATTGAGCCTACTTTTTGGTCATTGTTTGCACTGTTGCTCGTTTTCTTTACCGCCTTTAATTTACTCGAAGCTTCTCTGCCCTCGCTCGTCGTTAAGTTGTCGCCTGCCGATAAAAAAGGCACCGCGAGTGGTGTCTACTCGACCAGTCAGTTTTTAGGCGCAGCCCTGGGAGGCTTAATGGGAGGCTATTTTTATCAATATTATGGCTATGTCGGTGTTTTTGTTTTTACCGCTGTCATCAGTGGACTCTGGTTGATTACCGCCATGAGCATGAAAAATCCCTTGCCACTGAGTATTGCTTCAGTACCACTGGGCGATATTCATATTGAGGATGTAGCTGACATTGAACAAAAGTTACTCGCTTACGAAGGTGTCTATGAGGCTGTCGTTCTGTTGGATGACAATCGAGTATTTTTCAAAATTGACCGTAAAATGATTAATGAAGCGGGGCTGATTGATTACATTGAACAGAATCGAACTGTATGAATGCTTCTATAGAGCCGACCAGGCCTGGTAAGTTAGGTCAAGAGCCTAAGTCTCGTCAAGGTCATCTCTATTATATAATTGGTGCTTCTGGTGTGGGTAAGGACAGTCTGTTAAATTATGCCCGCCCCTTTTTAAGCCGCGCCCCCGTAGCGTTCTCACATCGTTATATCACCCGTCCGGTAGAATTAGGCGGTGAAAATCATATTCACTTGAGTGACGTTGAATTTTTAAATCGTCAGCAATACGGTTGTTTTTTATTTTCTTGGCAGAGTCATAGCCTGCATTACGGTATCGGTCAGGAAGTGCAGGGCTGGCTGGATAGAGGCTTGAATGTGGTGGTGAATGGTTCTAGAGGCTATTTGGCCGAGGCGACCTTACGGGCACCCAATCTTCGGCCGGTATTGATTACCGCGGCACTCGATGTTCTAAGGGAGCGCCTGGAACAACGTGGTCGAGAAAATGCGGAGCAAATTCAAGAACGTTTGTTACGCGCGTCTGAATTTTCTCAACTCACTCATCCTCATTTAATGACCGTCAGTAATGATGGAGACTTAGCGATCGCTGGACAACAATTGGTGACTATTTTCCAACAATAATTCAACTTGCTAGTTAACCAGTTGGCCTTCAATCTCAAAACCACTATCCTGAATAGCCGCTTCCTTAGCAAAGTGAAAGTCAGCTTCAAAGTCCGCATAGATTATATAAAGTGGCTCACCCTTTTTAACCGTTTGCCCCAGTTTTATATGGATATCCACACCAGCCGCTTGGTCGAGTGGTGCACCCGCCAAACGCGCAATGTGCGCGATAACAAAGTTATTGATACTGGTCACTGTACCGGCGAAAGGCGCCACCACTTCATAGTTAAGATTGGCTAATCTCAATGGATTGGGGTTTATACCTTGGGCATCAATAATGGCATTAAACTTTTCTGAAGCTTGGCCAGATTCCAAAATATCCCGTGCAATATTATAGCCTTGACCGGCTCGCACTTTGACATCAAATTCAATGATGTGACTCGCTAGTTGGAGTGATTTCTCGCGTAAATACGTAGAGGCAAGCGGGTCATTTTCTAATACACGCATAACATCTCGAGCTTCAAGCATTGGGCCAACGCCTGAACCAATCGGCTGCTTGCCATCCGTGATAAGCACATCCAGAGTCAGGCCCAGGTTATCTCCTACATACTCAAATAATTTACGCAGTTTCATTGCCTTGGCATAACTATGTACCTTAGCCGTAGGGCCTACCGGAATATCGATAATGAGATGAGTGACGCCAGCGGCTACCTTTTTGGAGAGTATAGAGGCCACCATCTGTCCGGGAGAGTCTATTGAAAGCGGGCGCTCTACCGCGATTAAAATATCATCAACGGGCGCCAGTTTTGCCGTGCCGCCCCAAGCCAGGCAACCACCGTGCTGTCTAACAATTTTTTTCAAGGATTTTATTTCTAACTCGACATTCGCTAAGACCTCCATGGTGTCCGCAGAACCAGCCGGTGAGGTGATTGCCCGGCTAGAGGTTTTGGGCATTAACATCCCATAAACGGCAATAATGGGCATGATTAACATACTCGTGCGGTTGCCTGGAATGCCGTCGATGCAGTGTTTATCAGCAATCATCGGTTCTTGCCAATCTATACGCTCTCCTGTATCGACCATTGCTCGTGTCAAGTACAGTACTTCATCCCGGTCCATCTCTGATTCGGCACAGCCAACCAAGTAGGCGGTTATTTCAATTTTTGAATAGCGATTGGCATTAATGTCCTGAATTATTTCCAGGTACTCCGCATATTCCAGACGATCCCCTGAAATTTTTCGGTGAACATAAGAGAGTGATTTAGGTTGCTCAGCATGCCTTACTTTAACCGGACTGCCTTCGGGTAGATTAAGTTGTTGGAAAACCTGTTCGCTTAACCCAAGTTCGTCAATGTCGGTGATTTTAATATCATCCACTACGTTCAAAACGGCGACAACCGGATGTAAATCGTCATTGACGTAGATCTCGATTTTATTGAGCGCTTGAAAACCTTGAGTTTGATAAATCTCACAGTCCCTGTGCAGATAAGCAACGTTCTCTTTGTAGGTATCAATAGCGATTCTGCGTAATTTAAGGGTGTCCATGGTGCTTCTCAATGTTTAACTTATTAACTTCGATTTTAACCGATTCAGTTCAATGGGGAGTAAATTACGGCATAGGCTTAATCATTGAATCTGTTATAGTCACTTTTACGATTAAATTACGCATAAAACATGCTTTACGAATCTCTATTCGTTAATGCAATATGGCTGGTTTAACGTTAGAATGAAAGTTCACAACTTTTTATATTGTGAAAATAAGAAGGTCGCAGTAGCTGTTTTTCTAGACTCAATAGGGTTCCTATTTGTGAGTGCTTTAGTGGGGCATTTAAGATCAGAATCAGGACAAAATTAAGTCACGCGGTTTCAAGTAATAAGTGCAATTTAATCATGCTGCAAGTAAATCAACTTGCAGCCCCTTAAATAATTCATTAGGCGTTTTACCACCACGACTACTTCTTGGACGGTTGTTTAGCCGATCCATCACATATTGAGCTTGTTCCATTGTCACATCTCTCAAGTCCATGCCTTTTGGAAAATACTGACGTATCAGACCATTTGTATTTTCATTGATTCCTCGCTCCCAAGAAGCATAGGGGTGGGCAAAATAAATATCAGTTTCCAGCGCTTTAGCCATCAGTTCATGGTCGGCGAACTCTTTACCATTGTCATAGGTAATCGTGAGAACTTGAGATTTGATGCCGCTCATAACATCAATGACCGCTTGAGCTAACTTATCAGATTGCTTACCTTGCAATGGCACGATGAGAGTATAGAGGGTCTTGCGCTCTACAAGTGTTAGCAAGGCTCCTTTATGCCCTTTGCCAATAACCGTGTCACCTTCCCAATCACCAATCCGTGCCTTTTGCTCAACAATTTCAGGCCTCTGCTCAATCGAGATACGGTTTTTGATTTGCCCGCGTCGGTCGTGT